>DASVQU010000027.1:0-3615 GCA_036388995.1 Pyrinomonadaceae bacterium
TCGACAAAGTTGGTTTGTTTGTCAACGCAGAGTTAGACGTTCGGTTTGCAGCGTTGCTAACGTTCGGATTTGACGCCCCGGTCGGAATCAAAAAAATTAAACCAATTAAAATGAAAAGCCCGACGACCGCGCCGGAAAAAGCAGCCAGCAAAACTCCGATTAAAGTTCTTGCGCCGTTTGAAGCCATTTTAAATTTTATTGTGTCCGATTCGTCGGATTAGCTCGATATTTTAAATTGAAGCGTTTTCTAAACTTTTCAGCCAGTTTTCGATTTCAATCGTTTCGTTCGGAGATAGATTCAGTTTTCCAAAACGAACTCGATTATACGCTTCCGTAATTTTTACCGCTTCAGGCATCGCTAATCCGGTGGCGAATTCAAGCGGCGTTTGCTGTGGTTTTCGCCGCATCCCTTTTTTTTCCAAAGCGCGATTCATTCGCTCGTAAAACAGGATGATCTGCTTCGGTTCATTCGATTTTCGCCACGACGTTATTATGTGCCAAAATCCTAAACGCCGCAAATGCTTGCCGCCTAGAAACACAAAAAATCCGATTGAGGCTATCACTACGAGTAATAAAACGCCTTTGAAAATTGCCCCGATTTTGTTTGAAATTCCCTTCTTGCCTTGTAATTCGGCGAACCATTCGGAGGATACGCTTTGGAGCGCGAGCCAGTAATTTATTATTGTCTCCTGCGAAGCCGCTAAATTATTTCTAAAACTGCGAACCAGGCTTCGCTGCTCCTGATTATCGTAACCGACAACGTATTGAAGCCAAAACATTTCAGCGGCTTCGAGATACTTCCCGATTCCGGCGGCAAAAATACTCCCGCCCGCGCCGTTGTCTATATTTCTTCCGGCGGCGGGCGTCGGATCGAAAGTAACCCAGGAATCCGTTGCGGGAAAATATACTTCAACCCATGAATGCGCCTGCGCCTGCGTGACAATATATGCGGCGGCGGCGTCATTGTAATTTCCCGCTTGAAATCCGTTGACGACGCGCGCGGCGATTCCCTGCGTTCTAAGCATTATAGCCAGCGCCGTTGCAAAATATTCGCAGTGTCCTTCGCGCTCTTCAAAAAGAAACCTTGCCAAAGGATCTTCGCCGTTGCTTTTTTGCTCCAGTGTGTAACCAAACTGGGTTTGCAAATATTTTTCCAAAGCCCGTGCCGCATCATAACGATTTGTCGCGCTGCTTTCGAAAGTTATTCGCCGAGCCAGTTTTTCGATTCTTGCGTCCAGTTTTTCAGGAAGCTGTAAATAACGTGCTTTCTGCAATGAATAAGGTAGCTTATCTTCTCGCAAAAGTTTTTCGTTCGGCTCTGAAACATCCGAATAGACTTTATAGCTTATCCTTCCATATTGTCTCGAAGCGGTTACAGTTTCGTTTCCGTCTCTCTGAACAATCAGAAAATTACCATCAACCGCGATAATTCGCGGCGCACCGAATAAATTAGGAATATTAGTTGGCTCAAGAAGGACAGTTTGAATTAATGCATTCTCGCTTCGCGATTCTTCAAATTTAAAAACTCGATTATTACTTGTTTCAGATTCTTTCTCATTCTTTAGAGAATTCGTCCAACTATTATTTTCAAATGTATCCAAAGCTACACCGCGCCAACGCAGATTACGAGCTGAATTTGGTTGATCAGCTTTAATCCGCATCACAACTTGATTACTCTTTTGCAAGCTGGCAATCGAACCCAAAATAACTTCGTCCGAAAACCCGGTCATCCCGCTGATTCCGCCGTTTTCCCGACCGAAACCCGCTCCGCCGACTCGCGGCATCATAAAAAATAAAGGAACGGCGAGCAAAGCTATCAGCCCCAAAACGCCGCCAGCCGCCAGCGGCAAACGCCAAGGCGATAATGTTTTACTGGTAACTTTTACCGAATTCGATTCGAGAACTTTGATAGCTCTCCTGGTTTTTCTAATTTCAAATGCAATGATCGTGCAAATTGAAAAAAGCAAATATAAAATCAAAACAGCCAAAAATAACGGTGTGATACTTAAACCTGCCGCAAGCAAGATTTCAAAAAACGAAATTAAATAAAGAAATATCCAATCGCGGTCACTCTTTTGCTGCCAGATCTTGAGCAAACACAGCCACAAAATCAAATGAGCTAAGGTTGCGGCTCCGGCTCTTTCCGATGATAATTCGGCTTTTAAAAATTGCCAGTCAAAGTAAAATAAAGGTAAAGAAAAGATTGTTAAAACCAATCCCAAGCGCTCGGAAAGCTGCCACCGAGTATCTTCAAATCGAAAAGCAAAGAAAAGTGCGAGGATAAAAGCTAAGGTTACAATCAAACCGATTCCGTCGGAAACAAACAAAGCCAGCGCTCCGCAGATCACAACTGCATAAGAACTCAGTTTGAAATAAGTGTCGAAATTCATAAATTGCGTGGAATTTAAAGATTTATGATTCCAAGTCGACAAAGATTTGTTGCCAAATTTCTAAAAATAAAACCCGCTTTAGTGAAGCAGGTTTCATTGCAAAAATCCAAAGCTATTTAAGGGATTAAGTTGTTTTCGTTGCGGTTGTTTGTGTCGCTTTCTGCGCATCCGTCAACTGTATCCCCATTTTTTCAAGTGTTTCGCGGTTTAAAGTTCCGGTCGCTTTGATTTTTTCCCTCTCCTGATATTTTTTAAGAGATGTGCGGAAATTGTCATTCATTGTTCCATCTTCAGCGCCTGCGTAGAGATTTTTTTCTTTCAGCATTTTCTGGGCTTGCATTATCTGATCCTTAGTCGCCCGAAAAACAGCAGAGCGCGTTTTGGTCTTATCGTCGGCTTCAGGATTCTTACTTGATTCTGAAACGGGAATAAGTTTTTGTTTATCGGACAATTGTATTCCCATTTTTTCGAGAGTTATTCGATTTAACGTTCCAGTTGCGCGAATCTTTTCCCCTTCTTGAAATTTCTTAATTGCGCCTCTGGTCGGATCATCCAGCTTTCCCGTCACTTCGCCGGAATAATGACCTTTTTGCTTAAGCATCGTTTGTGCTTGCGTTATTTGGTCCTTGCTTGCTCTAAAAATGGGCGGTCGCTTTGCTGTAGTTGAATTTGTATTTGAATTAGCGTTGTCGGAAGCTGCTTTTACGGTTGAATTCGAGTTAGAGTTTTGTGCCGATCCCCAAATGCTCATTGACAATATAATGAACATTAACAGTGTTAATTTCTTCATTTTTTCCTCCGAAATTTATGCTTATAAAAAGCCTATATCAAATGATTGCTGGGATGATGCTGGCATTTTACTCGCATATATTTTATTGTCAAGAGAAAAAACGAAAAGCCCGTCTCAAATTTTGAGACGGGCTTTTAATTGAAATTTAAATCCGGCGACTTCCTACTCTCCCACACTGGTAACAGTGCAGTACCATCGGCTCCAAGAGGCTTAACTTCCGTGTTCGGGATGGGAACGGGTGTGACCCTCTCGACAAAATCACCGGAAAACTTATAAAGAACTAATAAATATCTGAAAACTGAATATGAATTTTTGAGTCGTTGCGAAACTTAACCATTATGCTAACAAGTAAATTTTATGGTCAAGCCTTGGGACAATTAGTATTGGTCAACTGAGTACATTACTGCACTTACATTTCCAACCTATCAACCTGGT
>DASVQU010000028.1:0-9860 GCA_036388995.1 Pyrinomonadaceae bacterium
GCCCGTGATCATGTTTTTGACGTAATCGGCGTGACCCGGACAATCAACGTGCGCGTAATGCCGGTTCGGCGATTCGTACTCGACGTGAGCGGTCGCAATCGTGATTCCTCTGGCGCGCTCTTCCGGCGCGTTATCAATCGAATCGAACGAGCGAAACACCATTTTCGGATTGTTCTTGCTCATCACTTTCGTGATGGCTGCGGTTAATGTGGTTTTGCCGTGATCAACGTGTCCGATGGTTCCGATGTTGACGTGCGGCTTACTTCTATCAAATTTCTCTTTCGCCATTTTTAATAACCTCGTTCAATAAAATAAATTGAATGTAGATAAAAACTGATAAGCCCAAGACGGGACTTGAACCCGTGACCTCTTCCTTACCAAGGAAGTGCTCTACCACTGAGCTACTTGGGCAGAAATCAGAAAATTTATGGAGCGGGAGACGAGGCTCGAACTCGCGACATTCAGCTTGGAAGGCTGACGCTCTACCAACTGAGCTACTCCCGCCCGACTGGTGCAGAGGGTAGGATTCGAACCTACGTAGGGCGTGAGCCCGACGGGTTTACAGCCCGTTGCCTTTAACCACTCGACCACCTCTGCAATTTTATCAACTGCTTACTACTGACACCTCTGCTGTCAGTTGCAAAACTCTGATATTAGCCGATTCAGTTTCTCTTTTGCAAGCGCATCCAAATGAGTTTTCAAAATTCATCGGGCGTATCCGTTTTCTTTTGAACCGTGAGACGCTGGGCGCGGGGATGATGTTGCTCGTAAGTTGCTTTTAAATGATTGTCGGTAATGTGCGTATAAATTTGAGTCGTCGAAATATCTGCGTGACCGAGCATCGCTTGAACCGAACGTGAATCCGCGCCGCGCTGTAAAAGATGGGTGGCGAAACTGTGCCGCAATGTGTGCGGCGAAACATTTTCAAAACCGCATTTTTCCGCGCAATCTCTGACCAAATTATAAACATCTTGTCGGGAAAGCGGCTTGCCCAATTTGCTGACGAACAAAATCGGGCTGTTTTGATTTTCGTTTTTGCGGCGAGCGTTGAAATAATCCAACAACCACAGAACCGCACTTTTGCCGAGTGGTATGCCGCGTTGTTTATTGCCTTTGCCATGACAAGTTAAGACGCCGGAATCAATGTCAATATCGGAAATTTTCAGATTGATAATTTCTGAAACTCTCATTCCGCAAGCATATAGGACTTCGAGAATCACACGGTCGCGCAAACCAGTTTCCGTTTCGACATCCGGCATCGCAAACAAACGGTCAATTTCTTGTTCAGTCAAAAAACGCGGCAGATAAAAACCTTTTTGCGGCGCGACTAAATCTTCCGCCGGATTTTTCTTGAGGTGACCATCAAGCAATAAAAATTTGTAAAAACCGCGCGCCGTCGAAATCATCCGCCCGATTGAAGTCGGCGACAAACCTTCGCGCGCCAGCGAAACCTGCCATTCGCGCAATTCGGTGCGAGTCAGATTCAAAATGTCCAAATTGCTTTTCTCAGCCCAAATTTGCAGCCGCTTTAAATCGCGCTCGTAGCTCTCCCACGAATTGCGCGCCAAACCTTTTTCGACGCGCAGATAATGGATAAATTCCCGGACAAAATCGCGTTGTTTTCCGCTCATTAAATTTAAAAATCGTCGTAATATCTTTGCGGCGCAGCCGGGCAGCCGGATAAATCAAAAACCGATTCGTATTCTACACGAGCGCTGCCGTCCAAATTCGTAAAAGTTCGCCGCATATTCCATCTCGATAAATTAAACGTGCGAAAGTCGTTCATTGGATTGTTTTGCAAACGCCTCACAATCTCGTTTTTGACCGTGCATCGCTGCTCGAAAGTCATTTCCGAAAAACCGTCTGCTAAAGATGGAATTGCATCGTCGCTTAAATTATGAGCTAAATAATTCACGTCAAAAGAGCGACCTTGCTGCAACAATTTGACGTTATGACGGACTATCAAATCATCCGGATTCAAAACGTGCAATCCGCCGACAACTAAAAGCGCAGTCCATAATGCGCCCCAAGCGAAAAATTTCGGCTGCCCGCGCAGAACCGTCGCGCCGAACCACAGAAAAACTAGCGCCAGCCAAAGCATAAATGCCGTCGGATAAAGCCGCATCGTCGTCAATCCGTAACCGAGATTTCCCGTGTAAAGCAGCATTCGTTGAACGGCGGAAAACATTATGATGAACAACAGAGCGATGTTGATTCCGGCGAGAATGCGAAAAAGCTTTTCCCCAAAAGATTCGTCTTTACGCAAGAGCCAGTGCGCGGTCAGCAAAATCGGCAGAGTCAAACCGGCAACCCAGCACAGCTCGAAAAATCCGCGCCGAGCGTATTCGGCGAGCTTGAAATTTTCGGTCGTTTGAACAAAATCCATTCCGCCGAAAAAGTAACGCAACTGAATAATGACAAAACCTAGAAACAGCAGATTTATCAAACCCAAAACAATCCCGATTTCGATTGCGCCGAGCGAAAAAATACTATTTTTGTGAGCTTCGTTTGTCGCAGTTTCCGTTGCGGCTGTTTCGCTTTTCGCTTCTTCGGCAGCGTTCGGCTGTTCGGAAATATCCACCACGGATTTTTCCGGTTTGATTGTCAAAATTTCCGGCGTTGGCGCGTTGTTTGTAAAATTCTGAGCAAAAACATTTTCGAATATCGCGCCGCGCAAATAACCTGCGGTTATCCACGCCAGAAAACCGAAAAGAAGGAAATGTCCGAACACAGTTGCCGGCTCAATATTGAAAGTGTTTTTGACAATTCCTTCAAAAACGGCGTCGGCAGCCATAAACAGCGCGCCGAAAACCAGCAGAATCGGGCTGGCAATCGCCAGCCCGCGCAAAACGGCGGCGGCGTGTTTCATCCATCCGCGCTGCGGCAATTTAGCCCATTCAATATCGCCGAAAACCAGAAAAAATGGCGCGAAAGCCGCATTCAAACCGCTGGAAATCGCGCCCGCCGCATAATGAAGAAATCCGGCGACTCTGGTTTGAATTCCCAGTAATGGCAAAGACAGAATTGATAAAATCGCCAGCATTATCAAAATGTCCAAAAATTGCAGCGTCAGCGAATCGCGCCAGACGAACATTGCGGCAAACACCACGAGCGCCGCGTGCAAAGCAAGATTTTCGCGCTGTAAAAGCGCGCGTTTTCTTCTGAGCGTTAAAGCAATCAGCACGGCGACCAGCGAGGCGATCCAGAGCAAAAGATTCAAGCCCCAAGGCGTGGCGCGCAGCAACGCATCTCCCAAAATTCCCAAAAGAATTGCCGCTTCCAAAATTTCGAGTCCGGTTTTAGTTTTCTCGTTCATCGTTTTCAACTCCGAAATATGTTTGTATTTTAATCAACCCGTTTCATGATTTCCCTGCCAAACAATTTCCTGTAAGCGGAAGATAAGGCTTGTTGCCGCTCAGGGTTTCGCGCATCGCTGTAAGCCTGTGCAATTCGATTTGAATTAATGAAAAACGAAAGGTATTTCAATCGGTCGGCGGCGACTTCGATTGTTTGCGGATCGCTGTAAATCAGATCGGTAACCGCTTGATTGGTTTTCAAATTTAAAATCGCCGGGAAAACAAAACTCAAAACGGCGCTCAAAACGACCGCATTTACAAAATGCCTGAAACTCAAGCTTTCCTTTGCCAAACGATAAGCGCGAAAACCGTTTCGGAGATAAACTATGCCGGTGAAAAACGGCGTAAATCCCAAAACACCGATGAGAAGCAAAAGTCCGAGCAGGCTGTACGGAAAAAGCAATAAACCGATCACAAAACAAAACGCCGAGCCGGTAAAAAATAAACCGGCAATAACGGCGTTGAGAGCCTTCAACCGATGTCCGAAACAAAGCCAAACGGCGAAAACAACGATTGAACCGAAACTAAATGAGTAAGCAAATGCTTTAATATCCGCTAGCAAAGGCTTACCGAAATTGCCATCAGTCTGAAAAACAATCGGATCGAGATAAAAACACAAAAGCGGCATAACGATACCGAAAATTAGATCGAAAACGAACTGCATCGAAGTTGCGTTTTCGCCGAATTGATTTTTTCTGAATTTTGCGAGCATTCTTTTAATTCCTTCCGTTTAAACTTACGGTCGAAGTTAGAGCTTAAACAAAGCCCGTTTGTGCCAGAGGCTGTCTTCGTCGCCGATTAAAAACATTTCAAAAACTTTGTCCACGCCGATTCCTTCGGAAACGTCGAGACGCGGATTCGACACATTTTCGGGCAAATCGAAAACCGCTTCTTTTTCAAACGAACCGCCAGCCGGAACTTTCGTATCCCAGGACGGCTCGGTTTTTTCCAAATTCGCAAGTCGTTTGAATCTGCTTCCGTTGCCATCGACAACTTCAAATTCCGGCGCCTGCAAACCGAGGTCGGCTAGCCGCGCGTCGCTGAAAATTTTCACGCGCACGACATAAAACTCGCCGTCGGCTGTTTTGTTCCCGAAAGTTTTGGTTTTCCTCACATCCGTGACAGCCGCGCGGATATGACAATCGAGATAAAAACCGCAAAACGCTTTCGGCTCGTTTAAATTCAAAGTTTTTTCCGCGCTGAAAAACGAAACTGTCGCCAGCAAAACGGCATAAACCGCGAACCAAACGCCGACCGCGCCGAAAACAAACTTTGCCAGCCAAATCTGCCGCGTCACACCAGCGACAATCATCAGCAAAATCGCTAAAAACAAACCGCCGATTGTCAAAAGCATCAACAAAACGCCCATAATTCTTCCTCAATCCTGTAAAATGGCTAAACAGCCTTCATAGCTTTTATCAGCGCTTCCATATGATTTAAATATTTTTCTAAAGACGAGCGTCCGTCTGCGGTAATTTTGTATTCGGTCAGCGGCGTTCTGCCTTTAAATGATTTCACGCACTCAATATAGCCCGCGTCTTCGAGCTTGCGTGCGTGAACGCTCACGTTGCCGTCTGTGGTTTGCAGCAGTTTTTTTAAATCGTTAAAGCTCAAGCTCTCGTTCGCCGCCAGCGCGCTGATAATTCCGAGCCGCATTCGCTCGTGAATAACTTTGTCCAGATCGTTTGAAACCGATTCCGCCGCGCGCTCGACCTTTTTTATAGTCCGCGCCGTCGGTTGTTTCACATCTCCGTTTGGTTCGTTTTCCAAAGGCTGTTCCGCCAAAGCCAAATTTCTTCTCGCCATTTTTAACTTCTTTTTCAATCAGCCGCGAACGACAAATTCCGCAATTCGTAATTCGTAATTTGAAATTCGCAATTGATTTTCACCCTCCGTGTTTTCTCGCAATGATGATTCCGAAAATGATTTGCAGCACGCCAAATCCGGCAGCCATAAAATAATCGCCGTAAGCGGGCGGAAAAGCTGCCGCAATGGAGCCCAAAATCAAAAAGCCAATGCCCATCAAAGGCACCGGTTTGACCGAAAACATTCCGCCCGTCACGACCGCCGCTCCGTATAAAAGCAGCCAGACGATCGGCAGAGTGTCGGTTTGATTCGTTTTATAAAGCACCAGCGTCAGCACGACGCCGGCAAACAACGGCGGCGCAAAACCGAAAGCGAATTTTCTGGCTGGCGCGCTAAAAAGCGAATCCTGCATCAATCTTGATTTCTGCCACATCGCCAAAATACCGATGGCGGAAGCCAGCAAAACTTCCGCCATCCACGTTATTAACCAAAATTTTGGCGAGCTTTGATTCGCAGCAATTATGCTTGCGCCGATTGCCGTCGCGCCCATTAGTGCGCCGCCATAACCAGGAACCGCCGTAAACGAAGCGTTCGCGCGTTCCATCGTCTCGCGGATAAATCGCAAATTATCAATCGCCCGGTCGCCCAGGCTCGGCGGATTATCCGCTGTTTCGTCGTTTTCGTTTCGTAGTGGAAATTGGTGAACCGACATTTTTCGCGTTTTCGTCTTATTTCCGGCGTTAGCTTGCCGCTCTAAATTGCTTACAGTTTGAATAATAGCTAGTTTTTAGATTTTGTCAAGAACTTTGCATCACAAAGTAAAGGGATATTTTAAAAGCAAAGTTTTCAGGCTTTGCTTTTATTGATGCCGATACTCAATTTCGCTAATCAACCGCCTAATTTATCGAGCGCAAAGGCGGCTAGAAAACCCAAAACCGTAGCCAATCCGGCGAAATTGTGAGCGGTTTCAAATGCTTCGGGAATCATCGTGTCAACCAGCATTGCCAAAATCGCTCCGGCGGCAACGGCGTTGGTCGCGGCAATCACATTTTCGGAAAACCCGCTGAAAACCGTGTAGCCGACAACCGCCGAAATACCGGAAGCGAGGGCGATGCTCGTCCAAATCCCAAAAATATAAACGGCGGAACGTCCGGCTTTTTTCATTCCGGCGGAACTGGAAAGACCTTCGGGCAGATTTGAGAGAAAAATTGCGACAACCGCCACAAGCGATACGCCGCCGCCGGCAATTAAACTCAAACCGATCACAATCGATTCGGGAATCCCGTCCAGCAGCGCGCCGACTGCAATCGCCAAACCTCCGCCCGAATCTTTGTTTTCTTCTTTTTGGTGTTCTCCCGAACGCTTGCGGTGTTTTGCGCCCTTTTTTGCGAGAATGACGTTGGCGACGGTAAAAACAGCCGCGCCGCCGATGAAACCGAGCGCGGTCGAGCCGAAACCGCCGCGCCGGTAGGCTTCTTCCATCAATTCAAACGACAAAGCCGAAATCAAAACGCCGCTGCCAAACGCCATAACAGTGGCGACGACTCGCTGCGGAATCTTGAAAAAATAACCGATTGCCGCTCCGATGACGAGCGCGCCGCCCGCCAGAAGTCCCCACAATCCGGCTGCCAGCCAAGTTGGAATCATCGTTTTCTAAACCTTTGTCTGTATTGAAAAAGCCCAAAAACGTTCGCATTTCCGCTGCATTGTAAATCATTATGCTCTGGTTAAATGACGATATTTAACGCGGTGCGGCTGATCGGCTTCCGCTCCTAGACGACGTTTACGGTCGGCTTCGTATTCCGAGTAATTTCCGTCAAACCAGACGACGCGCGAATCTCCTTCAAAAGCTAAAATGTGAGTCGCAATACGGTCTAAAAACCAGCGGTCATGGCTGATAACGACGGCGCATCCGGCGAAATTTTCCAGAGCTTCTTCCAATGCGCGCATCGTGTTGACGTCCAAATCGTTGGTCGGTTCATCGAGCAAAATGACATTTGCGCCGCTTTTGAGCATTTTTGCCAGATGCACGCGGTTGCGCTCGCCGCCGGATAGCTGTCCGACACGCTTTTGCTGGTCTGTGCCGGAAAAATTGAAACGCGCGACGTAAGCGCGTGATTGGACTTCGCGTTTGCCGAGCTGAACGATGTCCAAGCCGTCGGAAATTTCTTCCCAAATCGTTTTATCGGCATTGAGAGTGCGGTTTTGGTCAACGTAACCGAGATGTACGGTTTCGCCGACTCGAAAATCACCAGCGTCGGGCGTTTCCTGTTTGGTAATAAGGCGAAACAGAGTTGTTTTGCCCGCGCCGTTCGGACCGATTACGCCGACGATTCCGCCCGGGGGCAAACTGAATTCGAGATTTTCAAACAACAATTTGTCATCGTAGGCTTTGGCAACCGATTGCGCTTCGATAACCAGATTTCCGAGACGTTCGCCCGGCGGGATATAGATTTCCAAATCTTCGGCGCGTTTTTCCGATTCCTGCGAAACCATTTGCTCGTAATCGTTGATTCTGGCTTTTGATTTCGCGTGCCGACCTTTCGGCGACATCCGAATCCATTCCAGCTCGCGCTGCAAAGTTTTGGCGCGTTTGTCTTCGCCTTTTTCTTCGAGTTTTAAGCGCGCTTCTTTTTGTTCTAGCCACGACGAATAATTGCCTTTCCACGGAATTCCCTGTCCGCGGTCGAGTTCTAAAATCCAGCCCGCGACATTATCCAAAAAATAACGGTCGTGCGTAACGGCGATAATTGTGCCTTCATATTGCTGCAAATGATGCTCGAGCCACGCGACGGTTTCGGCGTCCAAATGGTTTGTCGGCTCGTCGAGCAATAAAATATCCGGTTTTTGCAGCAGCAAACGGCAAAGCGCGACGCGGCGTTTTTCGCCGCCTGATAAAACTTTTACGGATGTGTCGCCGGGCGGGCAGCGCAGCGCGTCCATCGCCATTTCAAGCCGCGAATCCAACTCCCATGCGTCAAGCGCGTCGAGTCGCTCCTGAACTTCACCCTGCCGTTCGAGCAAAGCGTTCATTTCGTCATCAGACATTTCTTCGCCGAATTTGGCGTTGATTTCGTCGTATTCCTGCAACAGATTAACGGTTTCCGCAACGGCTTCTTCGACGGTTTGACGAACGGTTTTCGACTCGTCGAGCTGCGGCTCCTGCTCCAAATATCCAATCGTAAAACCGGGAGAGACGTGGGTTTCGCCGACAAAATCTTTGTCAACGCCCGCCAGAATTTTGAGCAAAGTTGATTTGCCCGAACCGTTTAAACCGAGAACGCCGATTTTCGCGCCGTAAAAATATGAAAGATAAATGTCTTTTATAATCGGCTTTTTGTCGTAAAATTTCGACACGCCGACCATCGAATAAATAACTTTGTTTGGTTCCGTGCTCATAAAATCCTTTCCTGAACAAATATAAAAACAAGAGCGTAACTAAAAACTGCCGTAACGCGCAAAGGTGACAATCCGCAGCGCGCAGTTTATTTTATTTATGCTCTCCTTTTTTGAAGCAAAACGATGCAGTACAAATTTATTATAAATCGGTTTTTCCAAATTTTAGTTTTCGGCATTTTTTCTACGCTCGCCGTTTTCGCGCAATCGGGTTGGATGATCGCGCAACAGAATAAATCGAAAGGCGATTACAACACGGTTTTTTTCGCCAATAACGACGACGGCTGGATCGGCGGCGATAACGGATTTATCGCCAGAACAACCGACGGCGGGCGAAGCTGGACGCAAACTTCGCTCGGCACAAAAGACGCCGTTAACGACGTTTATTTTCGCGGCGAAGAAAAAGGTTATGCTCTTGCGGGCGAGCGGGTTTTTTCGACGACGGACGGCGGCGGAAGTTGGCGCGAGGAGCGAATCCTGCGCGCCGCAGATTACGGGCGGGCGAAACCGGAGCTTTACAGCATCCGTTTTCCCAATAAAAAGAACGGCTGGATTGTCGGCTCGGTCAGCGAAGGCGATGCGGTTGTAGAAAGTCTCGTCCTGCATTCTTCGGACGGCGGACAGCTTTGGCGAAAGGTTCGTGTCCCGACGAATGAAGAATTGATTCATCTCGATTTCGTTAATGACGAGCGCGGCTGGATTGTCGGCGCAAACGGGACGATTTTAATGACCGATGACGGCGGCGAAAGTTGGCGAAAACAATTGACCGGAATAACCGTCACGCTTTATCACGTTGATTTTAGAAATTCCGAAAAAGGCTGGGCGGTCGGCGGCAAAGGCACGATTTTGCTGACGACCGACGGCGGAATTAATTGGACGAAAGCTCCGTCGGGCGTGACGGGTTCTTTGCTCAGCGTCGAATTCGTTAATGATAAAAACGGTTGGGCGGTCGGTCGCGCCGGTGTGGTTTTGCGCTCGGATGACGGTGGGCGGACGTGGATTCGTCAGGATTCGCAAACCAAAGATAATTTATTCGCGCTGTTCGCCGGAAAAAAAGCGAATTGGGCGGTCGGCGGTAAAGGCTTGATTTTAAAATACGAACGCTGATTTTGCGGAGCATATTCCACTTTGTTATGAGCGAAAAACGAATTTCCGATTTTTCGGGCAACGCTCTAAATATTCAGTTCATCTCAAAATCGGGCTAAAGGTTGAGCCGTAAAAAACGGGAACACGGCTCAGAGTCTTTCGATTCCTCCTGTTGACTAAGCCCGCCGAGATGAGGGACTCGGCGGGCATTTTTTT
>DASVQU010000029.1:0-47518 GCA_036388995.1 Pyrinomonadaceae bacterium
ATTTAAATCTTCGGCTAAAACTCTTGATGCAGATGCCGCACCGAAAACCGGAACTCCATATGATCGGAATCGCACATACCGGAAAGGTCAAACAATGATGCATTCTTCGTTTGGTTACGGAGAAGTAATGAGCGTCATTGAGCCGCAGAAAATAGACGTTAAATTCGGAGACGGACTGCGTCGTTTGATTCATTCTCAGATTTAAGTTTTTAAATTTGTCTGATTTAAAAAGCAACGGGTTTTAAATAAATCCGTTGCTTTTTTATTGTTTTAAAATCACTTTTTCACCAGATTCCAGTAAACGAAATTTGTTTACTTTTATAAATTTTAGTAGTAATTTTCCGTTTCGGAGGATTCAAAATCATGAAAAAGGTTTTACTGAACCTATCAACTGCTTCACTCGCTTTTTTATTTGGCGTTTCGGTTCAACATGTAACAAGGTTTGAGCCAATTCCAACAATAGATCCGCCTTCAATAGAAGTTCATTTAACTTCAAATATTCCTTTTAAGAAATGGGAAATTGACCGGCTTGATAAAACAGAACCGAGCAAACCGGTCGAAGTTGAAACGGAAGAGTTTTTCAATGGCTGGTATTCAGTTGATGACTTCAAAGGAATGAAAGACGTTTGGACAATGCAGCTTTCGAGAGATTATGAAAATGAAGATAATCGAAAACTTGTTTGGTCTGCTTTCATTTTAACCCACAACGAAGAAAACATAGCTCGCTCCTTTTCGGTTTTAATCGAAAATAATCGTTTAAGGTTCAAAACTAATAAAGTCAAAAACACCGAATACAAATTCGATGGCAAGTTCTTTAAAGGCAAAAAGGTAGGAAAAGAAGGCGAGAAAATATTAAGAGGAACTTTGCGAAAATTTGTCAAAGGAAAACAAGTCGCCGCAATCAAAGCAGATTTTGAATACTATGAGCCGAGGTGCTGGCACTAAAAATTCTTTTCTCCGAATGAAATTCATTCTTGCACAGAAATCGGCTCAGCCGGTTGTTTAACTTTTTGGAGAACATCAATTCGTAGTTGCAGCCAATCCATTCCTTTAGGCGTGTTGTAATTGTGAGCGGAAAAATAAGTCGTGACGGTTCCGGCGCGCAGCATAAAACGGGCTTCGCGTTTTTGATATGTGACGCGATAGCCTTTTGATTTGCCGATTTCGACGAGGTCGCGCGTGATTGCTTTTGCCTGCCGGTCTGCTTCTTCAGCCCATTCCGATGCCATAGTTTTCTTTTCCTTTGTTGAAATTATACGGCGGTCCCGCGAATTAGCAATCAACAAATTCGCAAACCGCTGCGGCAAATTTTTCGTGCGATTGATAGATGACGCCGTGCGTTCCGGCGGGAATTATGACGGCTTTTCCGTCCGGTAATAATTCCGCCATTGTTTCGATCCAATTTTGCGGCGCAACCGTATCCAGTTCTCCACTCAAAACAAGCGTCGGCGCTTCAATCTGCGGAAGTTTTTCTTCGATTTTATCGTTGAGCGAATATTTCAGCGTGTAGATTTCTCTGCGAATGCCGAATTTAAAATAATCGCGCAGAGCTATATAAACCAGCGAAAACGGCTCGCGCGGCGCATTCATCAGAAAACGCCAGAATTGCCGGAAAAATTGTCGTTTTCCCTTTTCAAAAGTCGGCGAGGCGAGGATTAATTTATCAACCATTTCAGCGTGTCGCACGGCAAATTCCGCTGCAATCTGACTGCCCAGAGAATGCCCGGCAATGTTCCCACGCTCGATTCCCTCAGCTTTCATCCAATCGGCGAGCGCGTCCGCCAACTCTGTAATGTTAAAAACGCGGCGCGGTTTTGAGCTGTCGCCCCAACCTGGCAAATCCGGCGCGAAAACTTCTCGCCGTTTTGCCAATTCCTGCATAACCGGAATCAAATAACGATTTGAAATCGCCAAACCGTGAATCAGCACAAACGGCGTCCGGTCGGCAAAACTTGGATTTCTCGCCGCCAATGCGTGAATCCGCAAGTCGCCCAAGCTTGTCCAAATTCTTTCGATTTTTCCGGTTTCTGAAGGCAATTTATTTTTCCCTTTCAACAGTTTCGCGTAGTCGGCGGAAAAGCTCGGCGAGATCGTTAGCCTGATAATGCGCATTTAAACCGCTTGGATTCGGCAAAACCCAGATTCGCGTTTTCCCGATTTGCTCCGTTTGTAAACCTAAAACCGCTTTGGGATAATTGAATGCGATTCGATAAGTTGTAATTCCCAGAACGGCTAAAAATTTCGGCTGAAACCGCAAAACTTTTGCCCGCAATTTTGCGCCGCCCGCAACGATTTCTTCCGTCGTCAATTCGTCGGCGCGCGCCGTCGTCCGCTCGCAAATGTTGGTAATGCCGTAACCGTTTTTCAAAAGCTCGTTTTGTTCGTGCGGCGCGAGCAATCGGTCGGAAAATCCGGCGGCGTGAAGGGTTTTCCAGAAACGGTTGCCGGGACGCGCAAAATGGTGTCCGGTCGCGCCGGAATAAAGTCCGGGATTGATGCCGCAAAACAAAACTTTTAAATCGGGTGCAATAACATCCGAAATTGTTTTCTCGACGGCTGCTTGCAAATCCTGTTTGGTCGGTTTTATCGTCACGCGCTTTGGATGTTTTGAAACGCTTCGAGATATTTTAAGCCGGAGCCGGTGTTGAAAATTATGATTCGCTCGTCTTTTCCGACTTCGCCGCGCTCGATTAGTTTTTTTAGAGCCGAAAGACACGCCCCGCCTTCGGGCGCGGCGAAAATTCCGGTTGCCGCGCCGATTTCTTTGACATCGGCGACTAATTCTTCATCCGTTACGGCGACCGCAGTTCCGCCGCTTTTTCGCAAAATGTCCAACAGAATAAAATCACCGATTGCTTTCGGAACGCGCAAACCGGAAGCGATGGTGTGCGCGTTTTCAATTTCCGCTCCGTGATTCAATCCTTCGTGAAACGCGCGAATAATCGGCGCGCAACCGAGCGATTGAACCGAAACCATTCGCGGGCGCTTGTCGGAAATCCAGCCCATTTTTTCCATTTCTTCAAACGCTTTCCACATTCCGACCAAACCCGTTCCGCCGCCCGTCGGATACAAAACGACATCGGGCAATTCCCAATTCATTTGCTCAGCCAATTCGTAACCCATCGTTTTTTTGCCTTCGACTCGATATGGTTCTTTGAGAGTGGAAACGTCGAACCAGCCTTCGGCGTCTTTGCGTTCGGCGACGATTTTGCCGCAATCGGTAATCAATCCGTCAACGAGCGTAACGAAAGCGCCAAGTTGCTCGCATTCGACAACGCAAGCGCGCGGCGTGTCTTTCGGAACGAATAAAAACGCCTCGATTCCGGCTTTTGCCGCATAAGCCGCAAGCGCGCCCGCCGCATTTCCAGCCGAAGGCGCGGCAACTTTTTTAACGCCCAATTCTTTCGCCATCGAAACCGCCGCGCTCATTCCGCGAGCCTTGAAAGAGGCGGTCGGATTTAAAGATTCATCTTTGATGTAAAGATTGGAAAGACCGAGTTTTTCGCCCAAACGCTCGGTTTTGTGCAGCGGCGTCCAGCCCTCGCCCAAACTGACGATGTTTTCGTCCGATTCAACGGGCAAAACTTCCTTGTAACGCCAGAGCGAAGCAACGCGGCTTTTTAAAGATTCTTTGGTTAGAGTTTCGGCGGCGCGGTCCAAATCGTAACTAACGAGCAAAGGTTTTCCGCAAGCGGCGCAGAGATTATAAAGTTTGTCGGGCGCGTAAACTTCAGCGCAGTTCGAGCAATAAAGATGCGTAACGTTCATTGTAATCGGCTTTCTTAGTTTTAAGATACATTACAGCAAATCAGCGAGCGCAGGCAAAATTCATTATTTACGTTTTGGCGGCGAAAATAAGATATAGACGCTTTCAGAAATTTTTCAGAAATTTTTCACCGTAACTTCAAGACTTTGCCGCGACACACGATTTAAATTTGTCCGTGTGATCGTTATGAAGAGTTTTCTGGAAGCGGGGCAATCGCTCAAACATTACAAAATCAAACGAAAGCTCGGACAGGGCGGAATGGGACAGGTTTATTTAGCCGAAGACACAAAGCTCGGTCGGCTGGTCGCCGTCAAATTACTGCCCGAAGAGACGACGCAGGATGAAATAGCAAAGCTCCGTCTTTTGCAGGAAGCAAGAGCGGCTTCGGCTCTCAATCATCCGAACATCGTCACGATTTACTCGATAGACGAAGAAAACGACGTTGATTTCATTGTGATGGAATACGTCAACGGCGAAACTTTAAGAGCGATTATCGAACGCAATCCGCTGGCTTTGCCGCAGCTTCTCGACATCGGAGCGAGAGTCGCCGACGCGCTTGCCGCCGCACATTCCGCCGGAATTATTCACCGCGATATAAAATCCGAAAATATTTTGCTGACGGGCGCATTTCAGCCGAAAATTCTCGATTTCGGTCTGGCGAAAACGATTGAGCCGCTGCTGGCTGGCGACGTTGATTCGGGCGCTTCGACAAAGTTCAATTTGACGGGCGCGGGCGGCATCATCGGAACGATTTATTATATGTCGCCCGAACAAACTCGCGGTGAAACGCTGGACGCTCGTTCGGATATTTTCTCGCTCGGCTGCATTCTTTACGAAGCGGCGGTCGGCAAGCTGCCGTTCACCGGGCGGAGCTTGATTTCGATTGCGCAGGACATTGCTAACGCCGAACCGCCTTCGCCGAGCCGGATCAGACCGGAATTGCCCGTCGAGTTCGACATCATTATCGAGCGCGCGCTGGCGAAAGATAAAGAACGGCGCTACAACTCAGCGTCGGAACTGGCGGCGGCTTTAAAATCGCTGAAAGGAGTTTCTTCGGAAATTTACATCGCGCAAAACGGGGACGGCAATCAAATTTCAACGGCGACTAAACAGACGCCCGAATCATTTGTCGGGCGCGAAGTTGAATTAAAACGGCTCGAAGAATTAACCGTGCGGATGATTAACGGAAAAGGTCGGGTGGTTTTCGTCACTGGCGATTCGGGAATCGGCAAAAGCTCTTTAATCCGCGAGTTTCTGCAACGCTCGCGCAATCGTTTTACGAGCGTTTTTACTTTGCAGGGGCGTTCGGTCGAACAATACGGAACGGGCGAAGCGTATCTGCCGTTTCTCGAAGCCGTCGGCGCTCTGCTGGCGACTCAGCATCGTGACCGGATCGTCGGACTTTTGAGGACTTATGCGCCGACCTGGTGTTTGCAGTTTCCCGCCGCTTTTGTGTCGAGCATCGCGCTCGAAAAATTGCAGCAGGAAACAGCCGGAGCGACCAAAGAACGAATGATGCGCGAAATGGGCGATATGCTCGCGGCGCTCTCAACCCACGCTCCTGTTATTCTGCTTCTGGAGGATTTGCATTGGGCTGATCCTTCGAGCATAGATTTGCTGCGTCATCTCGGTCAGCGCATTTCCGAACATCGAGTTTTGATTGTCGGCACTTACCGACCGGCGGATTTGGAACGCAGCGAGCATCCGCTGAAAAACTGCAAATTCGAATTGCAGACTCAAAAACTGTGCGAAGAATTTGCGCTCGATTCGCTCGGCGAAGCTCAAATCGCGGGATTTCTCGATTCGCATTTTCGTCCGAACAATTTCCCGCCGGAATTGTCCGCCCTGATTTACGGCAAAACTGAAGGACATCCTTTGTTCGCCACAAGTCTGATTCAATTTTTGGCTGAAAACGGCGACATCGGCGAGGTCAACGAACGTTGGACGCTCAAACGCCCTTTGAATGAAATCAGAATCGAAGTCCCGGAAAACGTCCGCAGTCTGATTCGAAAAAAGATTGAAGCTCTCAACGAAGATGACCGCCGCGCTTTGCAATACGCAACTATCGAAGGCGATGAATTTCTTTCCACGGTTCTAGCCGCGCTGCTCGATGCGGACGAGCTTGATCTGGAAGAACAACTCGCGGTCGTCGAAAGAGTTCACGGTTTGATCGAAACCGTCGGTGAAGAAGAATTGCCGGATGGCGGTCTGGCGACTCGTTATCGTTTCGCGCACGCGCTTTATCAAAACGTGCTTTACGCGGATATGGTCACGAAGCGGCGGATTTTGCTGCACCGAAAGGCTGGCGAAAAGCTGCTTGAGCATTACGGAAAACAATCGCCGCGCATCGCCGCGCAGCTCGCCGAACATTTCGAGCGCGGGCGCGATTTTCCGCTCACAGTGGAATATCTCGCCCACGCGGGCGACAACGCCGGGCGGCTTTTCGCCAACGCCGAAGCCGCCGCGCATTACAGCCGCGCGCTGAAATTATCAAAAGAATACGAGCAGGCAAACGCGGCGGAAACGCTGCTCGCACTTTATCACAAACGCGGAAAGGTAAATCTCGCGCTCGGCAAATTTCAAAAAGCGGTTGACGATTTTACCGAAATGCTCGAATCCGCCAAGCGAACGGGTTCGACCGCACAGGAATCAGCCGCGCTCAACGCTTTGACGATGACGCTTTTTTATTCGCATCGTTTGGACGAAATCACAGCCCGCGCCGACGAAATTCTGCAAGCCGCCGAACGCGCCGGAAGCGAGGCTTTGCGAATCGAAGCGATGCAGGTTCTCGCGCTCAAACATCTCGGCGACGGCGAATTGGATAAAGCGAAACCGATGCTCGACGACATTATCAAAAGCGCCCGCGTTTTGAATCATAAATCCGTTTTGCTTTCGGGTTTGGCGTGGCGCGGGATTTTGCATTTTTTTCAAACCGAGTACGAAACCGCCGAAACAATGCTTTTGGAAGCTCAATCTCTCGCCAAAGAATTGCGCGACAGTTTTCTGCTGCTCGAAAGTTATTTCGTTCTCGGAATGACGCGCGGCAATCAGGGACAAATGAGCGAGGCGCTCGAAACTTTTGCCGAAGGAATCGAGATGTCGCGCCGTTACGAAGACCAATTCTGGGGACCGCGTATGCCCAATTGTGTCGGCTGGATTTATCGCGAATTGCAGGATTTTGACCGCGCGATGGAATATGACCAAAAAGGCTTGAACGTCGGGCGACAGGCAAACGTCCTCGAAGCGCAGGCGAATTCGTTGATCAACCTTGGAATTAATCAGACGCAAATGGGCGACGGCGGCAGAACTCTGGAAGCGTTTCGCGAAGTCGAAAGCATTTTCGAGCGCGACGCCTGGTTTCGCTGGCGCTACAAAATTCGTCTGCACGCCGGAAAAAGCGAACACAGTTTAGCGGAAGGCAATCTTGAAAAAGCGGAGAAACACGCTCGCCAATTGCTCGAAGCCGCGACGCATTTCGAAGCGCGTAAATACATCGTCGTCGCGCATAATCTGTTGTCTCAAACGGCTCTCACGCAGGGCGATTTCGCTCAAGCAGAAACGGAATTGAAAGCCGCGCTTGAGCAGCTTGAAAAATATCCCGTTCCGATTGTCGCGTGGAAAGTTTATGCGAACGTTGGTAATTTAAGGCTGCGAACCGGCGACGCGGCAAGCGCCAAAGAAGCTTTTGCCAGAGCCGCTGATACAATCAACAAAATTGCCGAGGGAGTGAAAGAGGAAAATCAGCGCTCGCTGTTCTTCAATTCGCCTGTGGTTAAAAATGTTTTGGAAAAGATTTGAATTTTCAAAAAGTCGCCGAAGGCGACAAACAATATAGCGTAGGGTGAAACCCTACGAAACGACGCAAAAATAATCCGACGCTGAAGGCGTCGAACAAATGCGCGGTAAGCGTTGCTCGCCTTCAGCGAGCGAAAACTATCTTGCATTGTCCGTAGTGGTTACACCCTACGCTATATTGTTTGTCACCGTTGGCGACATAAACTCAAATCCGTCTTTCATAACTTTTTCAGAAAAAATTCAGCAAATTTTCATTGCTGCCTAATTACTTTTCCACCTCGTACCGCCGATACTGTCAATCGTCGTACTCCAATGCCCAATACTTTTGAGCATTGGAAAACGGAAAGGAGATTTCAAATGAGATACATATTGCCGCTATTATTACTACTTTTTTCATTTACCGTTTTCGGTCAGCACGGAAATCATCAACCCGACCAAAGGCGGGCAACGCTGCTGCCCGGAATGGGCGACGTTAACCATCCGGTCTCGACCCAAAATGCGGAAGCGCAAAAGTTTTTCAATCAAGGTTTGGCTTTGCTTTACGGTTTCAATCACGACGAGGCGATTTTATCATTCAAACGCGCCGCCCAAATTGATCCGACTCTGGCGATGGCTTATTGGGGCGCGGCTCTCGCACTCGGCTCAAACTACAATTTGCAAGCCGATCCGGCGCAGCTCAAAGAAGCATTTGCGAATTTGCAAAAAGCGATTCAGTTTGCCCCAAAAGCGTCGGAACACGAACGCGCTTACATCGAAGCGCTGTCGAAACGCTATTCAAACGATCCGCAGTCAGATCAGCAAAAGCTTGCCGCCGATTACAAAGCGGCGATGGCGGAGCTGGTCAAAAAATACCCGGATGATTTGGACGCCGCAACGCTTTACGCCGAAAGTATGATGAATCTGCGTCCATGGAAATTATGGACGCCAGACGGGAAACCCGCCGAAGGCACGCTCGATATCGTTGCGGTTCTGGAAAGCGTTCTCAAACGCAATCCGAATCACACCGGCGCAAATCATTACTACATTCACGCCATTGAGGCTTCAAAAAATCCCGAACGCGGGCTTGCGTCGGCAGCGCGTCTGCGAACTCTCGCGCCAGCCGCCGGACATCTCGTCCATATGCCTTCGCACATTTACATTCGCACCGGCGATTACACGGACGCTGCCGAATCAAACGCCGAAGCGATTGTCGCCGACCGCAAATATCTCGAAAGAACGGGCGCGAAGGGCGCGTATCCGATGATGTATTACAACCACAACATCCATTTTCTCGCCGCCGCCCACGCGATGAACGGGCGTTTTGCAGACGCGCTCAAAACCGCGCAGGAGCTTGAAGCAAACGTCAAACCGCATTTGAAAGCGATGCCGATGCTCGAATTTTTCATGCCCTACACGACCGTGACTCTCGTACGTTTTCAAAAATGGGATGAAATGCTAAAAGCAGCGAAACCGGATGAAAATTTGAAAATAACCACGGCGTTCTGGCATTTCGGGCGCGGAATGGCTTTCGCCGGAACAAAACAGGCAGCCAAAGCCGAAGCCGAGTTAAAATCGCTGCAAAGCTTGATTCAAGCCGTTCCGGCTGACGCGCCTTTCGGCAACAGCGCCGCGCGAGACGTTTTAAAAGTCGGAGAAAATCTGCTCGCCGGACAAATTCTGTTTGGTAAAGGCGACAGAACAAAGGCAATTGAACAATTACGCAAAGCCGTCGAAGCGGAAAACGCCGTCGGCTACAACGAGCCGCCCGATTGGGATCTTCCGACTCGCGAATGGCTCGGCGGCGCGCTTTTGCTGAACGGCGACAACGCCGCCGCCGAACAGGTTTTCCGCGAGGAAATCGAAAAACACCCGCGCAACGGGCGCGCGCTGTTCGGACTCGTCGAAAGCCTGAAACGCCAGAAAAAAGATTCGGCAGCGAGATTCGTGCAAAGCGAATTTGAAAAAGCCTGGGAAAAAGCCGACACCAAATTGCGAGCGGAAAATCTGGCGGGCGAATCGAACACAACCAAAACGGTCGTAAAATCCAACGGCATTTCAAATTCGGGACCATCGGTTGAAATTGTCAAAACCTCGCTTAATTCTGCGGGCGATATAAATCACAACAGTCATAATGCGCCGAATCTGACGTTTTCCGATGTGAAATTAAAAACAGGCGTCAGGCTGCATTACGGAGAGCAAGGCGACAAAAACGGGAAAGCTGTAATTTTGTTGCACGGCTATAGCGATTCTTCATTTTCTTATAGCCGTATCTTGCCGCTTTTGAACTCGAAATATCACGTTTTCGCGCTCGACCATCGCGGTCACGGAGATTCCGAGCGCCCGGAAAAAGGCTATCAATTCGCCGATTTTGCCGCGGACGTAGTTGCGTTTATGGATGCAAAAGGAATCAAGCAGGCAATCATTGTCGGTCATTCGATGGGGAGCTTTGTGGCGCAAGGCGTTGCGCTCGCCGCGCCGGAGCGAGTTGAAAAACTCGTTCTCATCGGTTCGGCGACGACAGTGCGCAGCGAGGCGGTTATCGAATTGCAAAAAGCGGTTAATGAATTGAAAGACCCTATGCCGATTGACTTTGTGCGTGATTTTCAGATCGGCGCGAGTTCTGCGTCTTTGCCCGAAGAGTTTCTCAACCGCGTAGTCAGCGAAAGCCTGAAATTGCCGGCTCGCGTCTGGCGCGAAACTATGACGGGGATGATGTCTGCCGATTACAAAACCAGGCTCGACCGAATCAAAACGCCGACGCTGATCATTTGGGGCAACAAGGAAACGATTTTTCTCCGCCCCGAACAGGATATGCTGAAAGCAAAAATTGCTAATTCGGTTTTAAAAGTCTATCCCGAAACAGGACATTCGCCGCATTGGGAACGACCTGAGCAATTCGCCAAAGACCTTGAGAATTTTATCTCGGGTAAATAGGCGAGTTTCTAAAACCGGGATTTCTCGATAACCAAAGCCGAGTTTTTTGAGCCAAAGCCGATGCAGTTGCATAAAGCAACTCGCACGGCTTTTTCTTTTGCCCGATTCGGCGTGTAATCCAAATCGCAAGCCTCATCCGGCTCGTCCAGATTGATTGTCGGCGCGATGATGTTTTCGTTTAAAGCCAGCAGAGCGGCGCCGATTCCCGCCGCGCCCGATGCGCCCTGCGGATGTCCGACGTTTGATTTTGTCGCCGACATCGGCATTTTGGAGGCGTGTTTGCCGAAAGCCAATTTGACGGCTTGCGTTTCGATGCGGTCGTTGAGCACAGTGGAAGTGCCGTGCAGATTGACGTAATCAACTTCTTCAGCGGCGCGTCCGGCGTCTGCAAGAGCGAGCTTCATCGCCCGCGCAGGTTCTTCGCCGTTTTCCGCCAAACGGACGCGGTGATAAGCGTCGCAAGTCGCGCCGTAGCCAGCGATTTCACCGAGAATGTTTGCGCCGCGTTTCAGAGCGTTTTCCAAATCTTCCAAAACATAAACCCACGCGCCTTCGCCCAAAACCATTCCCGAACGATTTTTTGAGAACGGGCGCGAAGCAAGCCCCGGCTGGTCGTTCCATTTGTCGGTCAAAACCGTCATCAATTCAAAACCGCGCACGATTCCGGGCGCAATCGGAGCATCAACGCCGCCCGCGAGCATTTTGTTTTGTCTGCCGAGCGCGATATGCTGCGCCGCATAAAAAACAGCGTCGGTCGAGCTGGTGCAGCCGGTGGAAACAATGTGCGACAGCCCGCGCAAACCGAAAGCCATCGAAAGCTCGGAAGATAAACCGCCGTGAGTCGAAGCCGGGATCGTGTAAACGCTCGCTTTTTGTTCTTCGCCGGTGTACCAGTAACCGTATTGCTTTTCCGTAAAAGCCAAACCGCCGCCTCCCGTACCGAGAATTACGCCGAAACTTTGCCGCTCATCAAGCGGCAAATCAGACGGCTGCAATCTCGCGTCTTCGAGCGCCTCGCGCGCAGCGCGCAGGGCGAGCGGAACGGTGCGCGGAACGTGCTTTCTATCTTTCGGATTTAATTCCGCTTCCCAATCAAAGTCGGCAATTTCCCCTGCAATTTGCACTTTGAAATCGGAAACGTCAAAGCTCGAAATTCTTTTAACGCCGCTCTTTCCAGCCCTGAGAGATTCCCAAAACGCTTTGCGCCCGATTCCAATCGGCGTCACGCAGCCCATTCCGGTAATCACGACTCGGTGCGGTTTTGTAAGATTCTTTAACATAAACCCCTTGTTCCATCTTTTGAGTATCAGCAGAATAACATTAGCCGGTAAAGGTTTGAAAAATTAAATCTACCCAACACAAAAAAGCGCCGGCTTGAATTTTCAAGTCAGCGCTTTTTTATTTCGGTTTGTTTTTGATTTATGTCGTAGGTTCGACTTTAGTTCCGCATTCGTTACAGAATTTTGTGCCGGGATTTAAATCGGCTTGGCAATTGGCGCATTTTTGTTTTTCCTGTTTCGCGCCGCATTCGGAACAGAATTTCGCGCCTTCGCGCAATTCCGCGCCGCAAGCCATACACGGAACTTTCGCAACTTCCATTTTCGAGCCGCATTCGGCGCAGAATTTTGTTCCGGCGACATTTGGTTTGCCGCAGCTCGGACACGGAACGGTTTGCGTTTGCTGTTGCTGCTGTTGCTGTCCTTGCCCCTGTCCGCCCGGTTGTCCTTGACCGAAAGCGTTTGCCATTTGACCGCCGATTGCAAAGCCAGCGCCCAAACCAGCGCCGAGTCCCGCTCCGCCGCCTTCGTTTTGCGCGGCATCGCGCATCGCGTCGGCTGCCTGAAACTGCATATAACGATTGGCGTCGCCCAATGCGCCCATCGAAGAGCGTTTATCGAGAGCTTTTTCGACTTCTTCGGGCAGGCTAATATTTTCAACGTAAAACTTCGTGATTTCGATTCCGAACGTGCGGAAATCATCGTTGATTTTTGTCCGCAGCGCGCCGCCCAGTTCTTCGTATTTCGCGGCTAAATCGAGCGCGGGAATTTTCATTTCGCCGAGTGCGTCGCTAAACGCGCTGACTGTGGCGCGTTTTAATTGACCTTCGATGTCCTCGGTTTGAAAATGTGCGTTTGTCCCGGCGATTTCTTTGATAAAAGTTTGCGGATCAGCCACGCGCATAGAATACGTGCCGAAAGCGCGCAATCTGACCATTCCGAAATCGGCGTCGCGCATCATAATCGGGTTTGCCGTTCCCCATTTTTTGTCGGTAAATTGTTTGACGTTGACGAAATAAACTTCGGATTTAAACGGCGAGTTAAAACCGTGAGACCACGCGCCGAGCTTGGTTAAAATCGGCGTGTTTCCGCCGTCAATCGTGTAACGACCGGGACCGAAAGTGTCCGCCGCCTGACCTTGATAAACAAACACGGCGGCTTGTGATTCGCGCACAATCAACTGAGCGCCGTTTTTGATTTCCTGTCCCTGCACCGGAAAACGATAAACGAGCGTATTCTGCGAATCGTCGAGCCACTCGATGACTTCAATAAACTGGCTTTTGGCAAAATCCGTAACCTTATCAAAAATTCCCATTTTAAATTTCTCCTTTTCGCTGCCTAAATTCGGCAATTGATTTACGTTTTTCGACGGCTTGATGTTCAATTCCCTGCCGCAAATATCGCATAAACGGGCGGGAAATTAAAGTGAAACTCAAATTCGCCGCCAAATAACAATCCGCGCTGTAAAGATTTTCGCGGTTGACATTAGTTCGCACAATACGATATTTTCTAAAATCTCTTAATGAAAATAAATTTCAATTTCAATTTCGCGGAAAGGATTTTATAAAAGTGGTTAACAGTTTTCGATTCAAGAAATTACTTTCGTTTGTTTCAATTTCCCTCTTTTTCGTTATTCCCGCGTTTGCGCAAAACGACTTGTCCATTTCCGGCACGGTTAAAGATCGCAACGGCGCAGTCGTCGAACGCGCCGAAGTTCGGTTGTTGAATACAGCAAAAAAGTTCGTTGCCGAAATAAAAACTAACGAAGCAGGTGAATTTCATTTTAAAGTGCCCGCCGGAGTTTATTCATTGGTTGTCAAAAAAGACGGAATGAACGAATCGGTTAGAGATTTGAATATCAGCGTTTCGCAAACGTTCGAAATATTTTTAGAGCCGAAAACGCTTGAAGCGAGTGTGACGATCACTTCAAATTCCGAATTTGCCGAAATTGAAAGCCGAACCGCGACGAAAACGGCGACGCCTTTACGAGATTTGCCGCAATCTGTCGAGATTGTCGGACAAAAATTGCTCGAATCACAAAATGCGCGGTCTTTGCAGGACGCGCTTTATAACGTGACCGCAGTTACGGTAGCGCAGGGCGAAGGACGCCGTGACCAGTTTTTTATTCGCGGCTTTACCGCGCTCGGCGATCAATTCATTGACGGCGTGCGCGATGACGCGCCTTATTACCGAGATTTGGCTAACGTCGAGCGCATCGAAGTCGTCAAAGGTCCGGCGGCGGTTTTGTTCGGGCGCGGCTCATCGGGCGGCTTAATTAATCGCGTCACAAAGCAGCCGAATTTTACGAACAGAGTCGGCGGCGCAGAGTTTTCGTTTGGTTCTTACGGTTTAAAACGCGGCTCTGTTGATTACGGTCAACCGATTTTCGGCGACCGACTCGCGTTTCGTCTGGTCGGAGCTTACGAAAAGAGCGGCAGTTTTCGTCAATTTTATTTTCTCGACCGCTACAACGTCGCGCCTTCGCTCGCCTGGCGTCCCGACGAAAACACTGATGTCTCCGTTCAATTTGAATATTTAAACGACCGCCGCTTGCCGGACAGAGGAATTCCCTCTTTTCGCGGGCGCGCTCTTGATGTGCCGATTTCGAATTATTACGGCGCGCCGCAATTTGATGAAGTACATAATCGCGTCGCCTCGCAAGCCGTCCGTTTTGAGCGCCGCTTTTCGGATTTCTGGCTCATCCGTAACGTTTTCCGGCACACCGGATATGCGACCGATTTCTACAACACCGTTCCGAGCGGAGTTTGTCTTTTTAATTCTGCAACGGGCGCTTGCTCTGCAAACGTTCCGGCAAACGTCGAGCTTTCCGACAGCCGCTTGCGGGTTTCGCGGACTCATTACAGCAGCAATTCAAAACAAAACAATTATTTTAATCAAACTGAAACCGTCGGAATCGTTCGCGCTCTCGGCTGGCAGCACACATTTTTAGCGGGCGTCGAATTGGGCGCGCAAGACAAAACCACATTGCGTTTTGATAATGAAACCGCGCCGCAGCTTTTAAGAAATTCGTATGTCACCGTTTTCAATCCAATTTTAACGCCGCTCGTGACAAGAACTGCGCCGACGAATAACAACAGTTTCGCTGGCAGAGTTTTCGGCGTTTATTTTCAAGACCAAATTAATTTTTCGCGCCGATGGAAAGCTCTCGTCGGCGCGCGTTACGACCGTTTTGTGCAAAAGCTCGATGATTTACGTCCGAATTCTGTTGACTTAGAACGAATTGATAAACAATGGAGTCCGCGCGTTGGTCTGGTTTACCAGCCGCAGGATTGGCTGTCGCTTTATGCTTCGTGGACGCGCTCGTTTCAGCCTTCGGGCGAAAATCTCTCGCTTGCCGCGAACAACGCCGAACTGAAACCCGAAACCACGCAAAATTACGAAACCGGAATCAAAGCGGCGATTCCCAAAACTCGTTTGAATGCGACGCTCGCCGTTTTCCGGCTCGACCGCGACAATATCAAAACGACCGACCCGCAAAATCCGACTCGTCTCTTGCTCATCGGACAACAGCGAACCGACGGAATCGAAGCAACTCTGTTCGGCTCGCCGATTGAAAAGCTCGAAATTTACGCCGGATACGCTTTGCTGTCGGCACGCATTTTGCGCTCAAACAACGTTTCAGCGGGCGTCCCGCTCGAAGGAAAACGCGCCGGACTCGTACCGCAAAGCTCAGGCAATCTCTGGGCGAGCTATCAGCTTCCGCGCAATTTCCGGGTTGGTTTCGGCGCGTTCGCCCGGACGAAAGTTTTCACTTCGGCGAATAATCTGGTCACGCTGCCCGGTTTTGTCCGATTCGACGCTTCTCTCTCCTGGCGTTCGGAGAAACATTACGAAATCGGCTTTAATCTCAAAAACATCACGAACCGCCGCTATTATGAAACATCAAACGGCGACAACAACATTTTAGCTGGTTCGCCGATTAACGGTTCAGTCACGCTCCGTTATCGTTGGTAAAATTATTGAATGTACAAGTCAGAACCGCCAGCAACTGGCGATTCTGACTTGCTCTAAATCTCTTTCGGCTTAAACAGATTTTTCAACTTTCCGCCGCGCATCGTTTCGCTCCAATTCTCAATCGGCAATTCGATTTCCGCGAGCGCGGCGGTCGGCATCGGCTGAAACTCGCCGGTCAAACTCCCGACGAGATGTTCAAAACCGGGATTGTGTCCGACAATCAGCAATGTTTCGCAACCGTTTTCGACTTGCGAAACAATCTCCAGTAAATCCCCGACATTGGCTTCGTAGATTCGCGGCTCGAAGCGAGTTTCTGCCGCGATTTCAGCCGCTTCTTTGACTATTTGCGCCGTTTCGCGCGCTCTGCGTGCGGGCGAAGAAATTATTAAATCCGCCACGATCTCGCGCTGCTGCATAAAAGCGCCCATTTTCCGCGCGGCGTGAACACCGCGCTCGTTCAATGGGCGTTCAAAATCCGTCAGCGAAGCGTCGTTCCAATCGGATTTGGCGTGCCGCAAAACGTACAAAGTTTTCATTCAACCCTTTTCCTCATCGTCTTCGTCCGAATCCGATTCGTTTTCGTTATCGCTCTCCTGCTCCGAATCATCGTCGTCATCATCTTCCGAATCATCATCCTCATCGTCGGAATCGTCATCGGAATCGTCTTCATCTTCGTCGTCATCGGAATCGTCCGATTCTTCTTCGGATTTGTTTTCATCAGTTTCGTCCGATTCTTCTTTGTTCTCCTGGGAATCGTTTTCGTTATCGCCGGCTTCGTCGGATTCGTTTTCATCGTCATCCGACAAAGCATGCAGCGTGATCGGGCGCAAATGAGAAATCTCTTTCAAAGTGGCAAGCAGTTTTTTGCGTGGCACGGCGTCTTTGCCTTTGCCGACGCCGCGAATTAAATCGGCGAGCGACAAAATGCCGACCAGAACGCCGTCGCGGTTGACCACCGGCAAGCGGCGAATTTGATGACGTTTCATTGTTTTCAGCGCGTCTTCCGCCGCGTCGCCCGGCGCGCAGCTTTGCACTTCGTTCCGGCTAATGACTTCGCTGATTTTAATTTCGTTCGGCAGGCGATTTTTCGTCACTACCGCAAAGCAGATGTCGCGGTCGGTAATCATTCCGATCACGCGCTGACTTTCGTCAACAATAGGAACAACGCCGCAATCGCGCTGCCACATAATATCAGCCGCCTGAGTCAGCGGCGCATCCGGCTGACAATATCCAACTTCAGTCGTCATTACATCACGTACTTTCATTATTGCCTCCAAATAAATTGTTCGTTTCTCAAAACTAAATTTTTTGCTGTCAATTGGCAATGGTTTGGTGTAATTTTTCTGTGATGAAAACGCAAAAACTCGCTGCCATTGACATTGGCTCTAATTCAATCAAGCTGGCGCTTGCCGAAGCCGCCGCGTCGGATTCGTTCCGCGTTTTTTTCGCCGAAAAAGACTCGGTCAGGCTCGGACACGAAACTCTGCGCGAGCGTCATTTATCGCAGGAAGCGATTGAGCGCGCCGCTCGCTCCATTGCGCGTTTCCGGCAAATCGCCGAAACGCGCGGCGCGCAGAAAATCTTAGCCGTCGCCACGGCTTCGGTTCGCGCGGCGGACAATCAGCAGGAATTTATTGAGAAAATCGAACAGATGACGGGCGTTCACGTCGAGATTCTATCGGCGGTCGAAGAAGCACGGCTGATTGGAGTAGCGGTTTCGGTTTTATGCGGGAATTCGGTCGAATCACTGATCAATATTGACATCGGCGGCGGTTCGACCGAGCTTTCGCTGATGACGCGAGGCGAGCCGGAACAGCTTTTTTCGATGAAAGTCGGAGCCGTCGGCTTGACCGAAGCCTTTTTGAAAACCGATCCGCCGACCGAAAAAGAGATTAAGGATTTGCGGCTTTTCGTTCGCTCGCAACTGATGCGCCCGGTTTTGGAATTGGCAAATGCCAAGTGGAATCTTGCGACCGGAACTTCCGGCACGATTTTGTCAATCGGACGCGCGATAAACTCCGGCAAACCCGGCGAAACGGAAATTTCTTTAAACGATCTCGCCGATTTCAACGCAAAAGTCGCTCGATTAAATCTGGAACAGCGCAGGGCGCTGCCGGAAATGTCCGCGCAGCGGTCGGAAATTCTGATTGCCGGCGGACAGATTCTCGAAACCGCGATGCGCGAACTCCGAATTAAAAATTTAAATCCCTGCGAATCTGCTCTGCGCGAAGGCGTGATTATTGATTATCTGCGCGAAATCGAAGCCGAAGAATTGCCGCCGATTCCCGACACTGAAGACCAGCGCTTGCGCGGAGTTTTCGCCGTCGGTCGGCGGTTTAATTACGACGAGCGGCACAGCCTGCAAACCGCCGCGCTCGCCGAAGCGATTTTCGATAAGATTGCGCCGGTTTATAAATTGCCGCGCCACGACCGCACGCTGCTTTCGGCTGCCGCCCTGCTTCACGACATCGGTTACGCGGTCGCGCATTCCGAATACCACAAACATTCGCTTTATCTCATCAAACATTCCGAGCTAACGGGTTTTTCCGAAAGCGCGAGGCTCGTCGTTGCCAACGCCGCGCGTTATCATCGCGGGAAAATGCCGACGGAAAAGCATTTGGATTTTATGAATTTAAGCGAGCGGGACAAAAAAACGGTCTGGCAGCTCGGCGCGATTCTGCGGCTCGCCGACGCTCTGGACAAATCCTGCGGCGGTGCGGCGGCTTTGGACAATTTGGAAATCACGAGCAAAGGGCGCGATTGTTTGCTTGAAATTGCAACCAATGCCGATTGCGATTTTGAAATCGCGCAGGAAAAAGTCGATATGTTTGAAACCGCATTTGACTGCCGCGTAATTTTTATGCGCCGCCCGGCAACAAAGCAAGTTTAAAAAAGGAGCGCAAATGAATACCGATTTTTTAGTTAATGTTTCGACGCTGCCCGTCCCGTTTGTCGGGCGTTTTCAGACAAACGGGACGAGACTGGACGATGAGCAATTCGAGATGTTTTGCCGGCAAAATCCCGAATTAAGAATCGAACAAACTAAAGAAGGAAAATTAATCGTTATGCCCGGAACCGGCGGGCTGACGGGAAACCGAAATTTTCGATTAACTGGGCGTTTCGGCATTTGGGTTGAAAAAGATGCGACGGGCGTTGGTTTTGATTCTTCAACGATTTTTACTTTGCCAAACGGCGCAAAGCGTTCGCCTGATGTTTCGTGGATAAGAAACGAACGCTGGAACGCTTTGAGCAAAGAAGAGCAGCAAAAGTTTGCTCCGATCTGTCCTGATTTCGTCGTTGAATTACGCTCGCGCACCGATTCGCTTAAAACTTTGCAGGCAAAGATGCTCGAATACATCGAAAACGGCGCTCAGCTTGGATGGCTGATTGATCCGATGGAACGCAAAGTTTACGTTTATCGTCCAAACGAATCGGTTAAAATTTTGGACGAACCGGAAGAAATCTCCGGCGAACCGCTGCTGCTGAAATTCAACTTGAAATTAAAAGATTTTTGGGAATAGAAATGAAAATTAGAAATCAATTTTTCCTCTTTTTGGTTGTTCTATTTTCCTTTGCGTTTACTGCAAATGCTCAATCGCAAAACGTTTCAAACGATGAGCGACCGAAAGTTATCAAAGCCGTTGCTCCGACTTATCCCTCGACGGCAATAGAAGCTAATTATGTTACTACGATTGAAATCGAAGCTGACGTAAAGCAGGATGGCAAACCATCTAATGTAAGAACAAAATTAGTTCCAAACAGATTTTCGCCAGTAATCTTGCAAGTAGCCGCTCACAATGCAGCCACCCGTTGGCGTTTTGATGAAACAACTAACAAACAAGAAAAACGTTCTGTTACGTTGACTTTTATATTCCGCCTTTCTGACGACGCCACTGAACAAGGCGTATTTTTCAATCCGCCCTATGATGTTGAAGTGGTTGGCAGATCGTTGAAGATTAAATCGTAATTTCTATTTATTAATTTAGGTTAAGAATAATGCAAGACAAAGAAGTTCAAGAATTGGAAAAAGCGTTGGAGCAGATTTGGGAAATCGCCCAAAAGATGGGTTTAGACCCGTTTCCGACGAAATTTGAGATTGTTCCGGCGACTGTGATGTACGAAGTCGGTTCTTATGCTCTGCCCGGTCGTTATTCGCACTGGACTTTCGGTAAGGCTTATCACCGGATGAAAACAATGTACGATTTCGGTTTGTCGAAAATCTACGAAGTCGTTATCAACACCAATCCGAGCTACGCTTTTCTGCTCGAAACCAATAGCTTGCTGCAAAACAAGCTCGTCATCGCGCACGTTTTAGGTCACACCGACTTTTTCAAAAACAACGCCTGGTTTTCAAAAACCGACCGCCGAATGGTTGATACGGTTTCGAGCCACACTTCGCGGATGCAGGAATATGAATTTAAATACGGGCGCAAAAAGGTCGAACAGCTTCTGGATTCGGTGCTGTCAATCGAAGAACACATTGACCCGAACTTTTTTATCCGCCGCAAAAACAAAGATGAAAAACAAGAGCCGCTCGAAAAACGAGAAGGTCGCTACGATGATTTATTTGCTCTGGACAAACCCGACCCGGAAAAAGAGCCTGAAGACGAAATCGAGCGTGCCGTCCAGCACGATCTGCAACTGATAATGGAAATGTTCGACGATCCGAAACCGGGCAATCTGGGCGAAAAAGACCTCGTTCATTTCATTATGCGAAACTCCCCCGTTTTAGAGCCGTGGCAGCGCGACGTAATAGCGATGATTCACGAAGAAATGGAATATTTTGTGCCGCAAATGATGACCAAAACCATGAATGAAGGTTGGGCGTGTGCTGTAGCAAGCACTTTATTGCCAACAGATAGAGGTTTTTTGAGGTTTGATGACTTATATAAAAACGGCAAGAAAATCCGAGTAGCGAGCGGTGGCAGGAATGAATTGAATCGGATTACCGATTTTCACAAAGAGGAAAATGTGCCGACGATTCGCATTTGCACTCGACGCGGTTATGAAATCGAAGGCGCATTAAAACACCGCCTACGGTTGGCAAATGGAGATTGGGCATATTTAAAGGATGTCAATATAGGAGATAAAGTCTCCCTCGCGCGCGGCACAAATGTATGGGCAATAGAAACTCCAGCTTTTAACTTTACGGCTTCACAACCAAGCGTTTCGCTCAAAGAAATTGCCGGACTTTCCGGTGTCTCGCCTTTGACGGTTTCGAGGCACCGCGCGGGTCAATTGGCAAAAAACGGAGCGATTATCGAGCAAATGCTCACAGTTAAAAATTATGAAGCTGGCGCGAGGATTAAAATTCAAGCTACTCGCAAATTATTAAACATTTCGAAAAACTTAACTGAAGACGTTGCTTGGTTTCTCGGCTATTTTGTCGGTGACGGAAACCGCACTAAATCCGGTATCGGAATAACGACCGGCGATGATGAAATCAAAGACAAACTGGCTGGAATCGTTGATGATTTCTTCGGTTTACAAGCGAAAGTAAAATGGGATGCGACCGAAACAAAGGGGCGCTGGCGCGTCGTTGTTCATTCGCGCGAAATTTGGCGCTGGCTTGATTCGGTCGGAATAAATCTTGAAGACAAAGCAAGAAACAAAAAGATTCCGAATTCGATTTTGCGCTCGCCGAAAAACATAATTTCCGCCTTTTTACGCGGTTATTTCGACGCTGACGCTTATGCCGGAAAAGAAGGCGTCAGACTTTCATCTGCCAGCAAAGAATTAATCAAAACCGTTCAAATCATTTTGCTTAATTACGGAATTCTGTCGCGACAACGCGAACATTTGAGCGGCGTTTGGCAACTGGAAATTGCCGGAACTTCCGCACAATCTTTCCTAAATGAAATCGGTTTTTCGCTCGAACGCAAACAAAGTGCGCTGCGCGAACACGTAGAAAACCGTCAATGGTTTAGAAAAGAGGAAACTGACGACGAAATCGTCGAAATCGAGCATCGAACAAACGATGTCTACGACATTACTGTTGCCGAAAAACACGCTTACGTCGCCAACGGATTCGTCAATCACAATTCATTCTGGCATTCAAGAATCATGCGCGAGCTTGATTTGCCCGACTCGGAACACCTTGAATTCGCCGATTTGCATTCGAGCGTCGTCAGTCCGCATCACGGGCAGTTAAATCCGTATTATGTCGGTTATAAAATTTTTGAAGATTTGGAAAACCGCTACGGGCGCGACAAGATTTTCGAGGTGCGGGAGCTTGATAACGATGTTTCGTTTCTGCGGAATTATCTGACCAAAGAGCTGTGCGAAGAGCTTGATTTGTTTGTTTTCGAGCTGGTCGAAGAAGAAGAATGGACGATTACCGAAAAGAAATGGGAAAAGGTGCGAGACGCACTCGTGGCGAATATGACGAATTTCGGTTTTCCGTACATCGTCGTCGCCGACGGCGATTACAACGGCAACCGCGAGCTTTATCTCAAACATTTGTACGAAGGCTCGGAGTTGGACGAACGTTACGCGCAAAAAACTCTGGAACACGTTTACCGTTTATGGGGGCGCCCGGTTCATCTCGAAACCATTGTTGACGAGGAAAAAACCGTTTTGCGCTACGACGGCGAAAATCACGAGGAAGGTTAAGCGACGGAAACTTACGAAAACGGGCAGGATAAACAGGATGAAAAAGAATCGAATAATCCTGTTTATCCTGCCCGTTTTCGTTTGATTTGAAATGCCGATGAAACAAACGACAGCGCATCGTAAAATCAACCGCGAAAGGTTGGAGATTCTGGAACAGTTGGAGCGTTGGCTGGAAACGCCGCTGCTCGTTTTGAGCTTCGTCTGGCTCGCTCTTTTCATTGTCGAACAAATTTACGGTTTGACGCCGCTGCTCGACGCCGCCAATACAACAATCTGGATAATTTTCATTGTTGATTTCGCCGTCAAATTCACGCTCGCGCCGCAGAAAATCGTTTATCTCAAAACAAACTGGCTGACCGCAATTGCGCTCGCGCTTCCCGCATTGCGCGTGTTTCGCATCGTGCGCGTGGCACGGATTTTTCAAGCCGCCCGTGTCACGCGTGGGCTGCGGCTGGTGAGAGTTTTAACGTCGCTTAATCGGGGAATGAAAACTCTCGGCGCGAGTCTCGGCAGACGCGGCTTGCCTTACGTCGTCGCGCTCTCCGCAATCGTGACGTTTGCGGGCGGTGCGGGAATTTACGCGCTGGAAAACGAAACGGAAAACGGTATTCAATCTTACGGCGAAGCCGTTTGGTGGACGGCGATGATTTTGACGACGATGGGTTCGGATTTTTTTCCGAAAACCGCCGAAGGTCGGATTCTCTGCTTTGTTCTCGCGGTTTACGGTTTTTGCGTTTTCGGTTATATCACGGCTTCTCTGGCGAGCTTTTTCGTTGAACGCGACGCCGGAAGCAAAGAAACGGAAATTGCCGGAGCCAAAGAAATTACTGCGCTGCAAGCCGAAATCGCGGCTCTGAGAACGGAAATCGGCGCGCTGTCCGGTCAGTACCGCGAGCGGTAGTAAGCGGGTAGATAAACAACCCGCTTACTACCGCTCGCGGTACTGACTTTTAGCAAAATTGATTTGCGGACTTGATGAGATTTGCGCAGCGCCGAGTTTCTGAATCGAATGAACAGCAAATTTCGCGTCATCGCGTTCGGGAAAATCCGTACGAAAATGTCCGCCGCGCGATTCTTCGCGCCACAGAGCGGCTCGCGCAATCAAAGCTGCAACCGTTACAAAATTGCGCGAAGCTGCGCCCAAATTCGCTTGCGAAATCTGTTCGAACTCACGCAAAGCACGTTTTAAATTGTCAGCATCTCTCGCAATCCCGACGCGCTCCCACATCAACCGCTTGACGCGCTTTCTAACAGCAACGGCAATCTCACCGGATTGCGGATTGCGGATTGCGGATTGCGGATTTTCAAACTTTGAATTGTTTACTTTGAACTTTGAACTTTCGAGCGCGGCGAAACCGGCTCGCGCGCCGAAAACCAGACCTTCGAGCAGAGAGTTTGAAGCCAGACGGTTTGCGCCGTGAACCCCGGTGCAGGCGACTTCGCCCGCCGCGTAAAGTCCCGGCAAAGTCGTCCGCCCGTCCAAATCCGTCCGCACGCCGCCCATAAAATAATGCACGGCGGGCGAGACGGGCAACAAATCGGTCGCAATATTCAGCCCGTAAGAATTGCAGGTTTCGTAAATTTTGGGAAAGCGTTCGGCTAAAAACTTTTCGCTGTGCGCCGACATATCGAGAAAAACAGTCCGCGTGCCGGTGCGCTGCATTTCAGCGACAATTGAGCGCGAAACAACATCGCGCGGCGCTAATTCGCCAAGCTCGTGATAATTGAACATAAAACGCTCGCCCGCAGCGTTTCGCAAAATGCCGCCTTCGCCGCGCATCGCTTCGGAAAGCAAAAAGCGCGGCGCGTTTTCGAGATTCAGCACGGTCGGATGAAACTGGACAAACTCGATGTCGGCGATTTCCGCTCCCGCCAGATAAGCCATCGCCATTCCGTCGCCTGTCGCCACGTCCGGGTTTGTCGTGTGCAGATAAAGCTGTCCAGCGCCGCCCGAAGCCAGAACGACGGCGCGCGCAAACATCTCGCGCGGCGCGCGCAAAACCGGATCGAGATAACGGACGCCGCAAACGCGCCCGCCGGCGACAATCAGATTTTCGGTCGCGGCGTGCGGCATAAAAACAATTCCGCTTTCGAGCCGCGCACGCGCGATCAGTGAACGGACAATTTCTTTTCCGGTCGAATCGCCGTGCGCGTGCAGAATTCGGCGGCGCGAATGCGCGGCTTCCTGTGTAAAAACAAGTCTGCCGCCTTCGCGGTCAAACTCGGTTCCCCATTGAATTAATTCCTGAATGCGCGTTGTTCCGTCCGAAACCAAAACTCTAACCGCCTCTTCGTCGCACAAACCCGCGCCCGCATACAAAGTGTCTTCTTCGTGCAGCTCGGCGTTGTCATCGTCCGACAAAACCACGGCGACTCCGCCCTGCGCATATTCGGTGTTCGACTCGCTCGTCCGGGCTTTGGTCAAAACCGTAACGCGCGCGCCGTTTCCGGCAAGCTCAATCGCGGCTCTCAAACCCGCAATTCCGCTGCCGATGACGATAAAATCAGTTTCCAAAGCCATTACTCGAAATTTTGAACGCTTGCGCCGGAAAATTCAAATTTGTGTAAAATTGAATGCGATGATAATTAGACCAGCCAAACGTCTTGTCGGCGAAATCAATTTGCCCGGCGACAAATCAATCTCGCACCGCGCGGCGATTTTTGCCGCTTTAGCTGAAGGCACAACGCGAATCGAAAATTTTTCCAGTGCGGACGATTGCGCCGCGACGCTCGATTGCCTGGAAAAGCTCGGCGTTGAAATCGAAAGAAACAAAACTGAAATAATCGTTCACGGCGTCGGCAAAAACGGTTTTAGCGCGCCCGCAGAACCGCTTGATTGCCGCAACAGCGGAACGACAATGCGGCTTTTATCGGGCGTTTTGGCGGGACAAAATTTCGTTTCGGTTTTGACCGGCGACGAATCCCTGCAAAAACGCCCGATGCGGCGAGTGATTGCGCCGCTGGAACTAATGGGCGCGAAAATCGAATCAAAAGACGGACGCGCGCCGATTGAAATTCACGGCAAAAATCCGTTAAAAGCGATTTCCTTTGAACCGCCCGTTGCCAGCGCGCAGATTAAATCCTGCGTTTTGTTTGCAGGTTTAAACTCTGACGGCGAAACCAAAGTTTTAGAAAAAACTCCGACGCGGGATCACACCGAAAGAATGTTTCGCTGGCTTGGCGTCGAGGTAAAAAATGAAAACAACGAAATTTCGGTTTCCGGCGACACAAAACTTTCGGCGAGAGACTTGAGCGTTCCGGCTGACGTTTCGTCTTCGGCGTTTTTCCTTGTGGCGGCTGCTTGTTTGAAAAATTCGGATTTGCTGTTGAAAAATGTCGGTTTAAATTCATCGCGAACCGCTGTCATCGAAGTTTTGCAGAAATTCGGCGCAAATATTGAAATTATAAACCGCAGCGAAGCTGCAAATGAGCCGCGCGGAGATTTGCGGGTTTTGGGCGGCGAATTAAACTCTCAGCAGGAAAACGTTTTGCGCGGAGAAATCATTGCCAACCTGATTGACGAATTGCCGATTTTGGCAGTTTTCGGCACACAGCTTGAAAACGGTCTGGAAATCAGAGACGCGGCGGAGCTGCGCGTCAAAGAATCTGACAGAATCCGCGCTGTAGTTGAAAACTTGCGGCGAATGAACGCTCGCGTCGAAGAATTTCAAGACGGTTTGCGCGTCGAAAAATCAAACCTAAAAGCCGCACGCATTGATTCGTTCGGCGATCACCGCATCGCGATGTCGCTTGCCGTCGCAGGTTTGCTTGCCGACGGCGAAACCGAAATCGAAAACGCCGAAGCAGTGGCGGTTTCGTTTCCCGATTTTTTTGATCTTCTCGAAAGCGTGGCGGAGCGTTAATGAAATTTTCGCGCAATCAGATTATCGGCTCGCTCATTTTGCTGGTGTTGATTTTGCTTTTTGCGCTCGCGCGTTTTGCTTTTCAATTTTGATTTCCGAACGAAAACAACCCGTCATCGCCATTGTCGGACCGACGGCTTCGGGCAAAACCGAAATCGGCGTCGCGGTCGCTTTGCGAATTGGCGGCGAAATCATCAATTGTGATTCGGTTCAAATTTATCAGGAAATAGAAATCGCGACAGCGAAACCTTCCGAAGAAGAAAAACGAGGCGTGCCGCATCATTTGATTGATTACGTTTCGCCTTTCGTCAATTACACGGCAGCGGATTGGGCGAAAGACGCAGCGGCGAAAATCTATGAAATCGAGGCGAGAGAGAAAACTGCGATTCTCGTTGGCGGAACTGGTTTTTATCTCAGAAGTTTGCGACAGCCGTTTTTTGAATCGCCAAAAACAGACGAAGATTTACGCGAGAGGTTAAAACAAATCCGTGCGAGAAAAGGCACGGAATATTTGCATCGAATCTTAAAAAGAGTTGATCGGAAATCGGCGGAGAAATTGTTTCCGCGCGATTACGTCCGCGTACAGCGCGCGCTCGAAGTTCGTTTTCAAACCGGGAAACGGATTTCCGAACAACAGCCGAACCGCGCCGAACCGCCGGAATTTGCCGCCCGTTTTAAAATTTTCGCCTTGAATCCGCCGCGCGATTTACTTTATGAGCGAATCAACCGCCGTGCCGAAATTCATTTTGAAAAAGGTCTGGTCGAAGAAGTCAAATATTTGCTCGAAAAAGGCGTTCCGGTGGAATCAAACGCCCTCGGAGCGCACGGTTATCGCCGAGTTGTCGAATATTTACGCGGCAAGCGCACTTTGGAAAATGCAATCGAGCAAACGAAATTAGATGTCCGGCACTACGCCAAACGGCAATTGACCTGGTTTCGGCGCGAGGAAAACGTGATTTGGCTCAATGGTTTCGGCAGTGAATCGGAAACACGGGAAAGGCTTTTAGAACGTTTGAATTTGACTGAAAACTCCGAGTTTTAAACTTAAATTTAAAATGAAAATTACCTTGTCAGTGCCGCGAGCAGTGTTGTAATCTATTCAAGGAAAAACACTTGTCGGGCGCGGAGGGCGTGTGGAAAAAACTGGTTCACAAAACATTCAGGATGCGTTTCTAAATACACTGCGGCGGGAAAAAGCCATTGTTACTATTCATCTGCTCCACGGCGCTACTTTGAGCGGACGTTTGAAGAGCTTTGATAAATTTTCGGTTTTGCTCGACGCCAGCGGTCAGGAATTTTTAATCTTCAAACACGCGATTGCGACCGTCACACATCAACGGCGCGAACCGCAGCAATACAGGCAGGAAAACAGACCGCCTCAGCAACAGCAGGAACCTTCGACCTAATTCGGCTTAATCAACCTTGAGCGGCACTTTTCTAACTTTTGAAGGTTTGGACGGAAGCGGCAAAACCACGCAGCTTCGTCTGCTTGCCGACGCTCTGGCAAGACGTGGTTTCGATGTTCTGACAACGCGCGAACCGGGCGGAACTTTGCTCGGAAAGCGAATCCGCGAGCTGATTCTCGAAATCGAGGACGCTCCCGCGCCGCTCGCCGAATTGCTGCTTTTCGCCGCCGACCGCGCGCAGCATCTCGAAACTTTAATCAGACCGGCGTTAGACGCCGGAAAAATCGTCATTTCAGATCGCTACGCAGATGCGACGACAGCCTATCAAGGCGCAGGGCGCGGTTTTCCGGCGGAAAAAATTCGGAACACAATCGAGCTGGCAACCGGCAATTTCAAACCGGACTTAACGCTTTTTTTTGATTTGCCGACCGAAAAGGCTCTCGCGCGCGCAAACAGCCGCGCCGAAGAATTGAACCGTCTGGACAAAGAAACAATTGATTTTTTCGACCGCGTTCGCAGCGCATATCTTGAAATCTCAGCCGCTGAACCGGAACGTTTTCTGGTTGTTGACGCGAATGGTTCTATAGAGGAAATTCACTTAAAAACTTTGCGAGTTGTCACCGAGTTTCTCGAATCAAAGAATAAAAGTCAGAACCGGGAGCGCTAGCGACCGGGTTAACGCCCGGCTGAAGACCCGGTCGCTACTGCTCCCGGTTCTGACTTGTGCTGCAAATCGTTCTAAATAGCGGAGGTTTCTTTTTATTTCTTAACCAAACGGATAAACTGTTTTTGTGTTCGACAAGTTAATCGGAAACAATCAAATCAAGGAAATTTTCCGGCGAATGATTCGCAACCGCCGGATTCCGAACGCTTTTATCTTCGCCGGAGATGCCGGTGTCGGAAAACAGCTTTTTGCGCTCGAACTGGCGAAAACGATTTTGTGTCTGAATCCGCAATCGGGCGAGGCGTGCGATAAATGCGCGGCTTGTTTGCGCGCCGTGAAATTTCCCGCTCTGCCGCCGCACGACAGCGACCATAAAGACGAATACAAGAAAATTTTCTGGAGCGAACACACCGACGCGGGCAGAATTGTTCCGTATAAAAACAGCATTTTGGTTGACGCGATTCGAGATTTAACGGAACAGGCGAATCTGACGCCTTACGAGGGAAAAGCGCGGTTTTTTCTCATTGAAAACGCCGAAAAATTAAGCGCCGGACAGGGAGAAGCGGCAAACGCTTTGCTCAAAACACTCGAAGAGCCGCCCGCGACGACGCATTTGTTTTTGCTCACGTCGCGCGCCGATTCCCTTTTGCAAACCATTCTTTCGCGGTGTCAGATAATTCGTTTTGCGCCGATTGCCGTTGAAGAAATTGAAAAATATTTGCTTGCCGCGAAAAAAGCTGCGCCTGCCGAAGCCAAACTGATTTCGCGTCTTTCCAGGGGAAGTCTCGGCAAAGCGCTTTCTTTAAATCTCGACGCTTACAAAACGCAGCGCGAAATGATGCTCAACGTTCTGGACGCGATAACAGTTTCCAAAGACCGCGCCCGCCTTCTGAAAATAGGCGAAGAATTGAACGAAGCCAAAATCAAGGATGAATATGAGCAGCGGCTCGAAGTTTTGGAACATTTGATTCACGATGTTTGGACTTTAAAGCTCGGCGCGCCGGATTTAATCAACGCCGATTTGGAATTAAAGCTCGCCCGATTCGCCGAAAACACCGATTCGCGCCGCGCGCAAATGTGGCTCGCGGAAATCGAAACTCTGCGCGAGCAATTTGCCGTCAACATCAACCGCAAAATCGCAACGGACGCGCTTTTTCTGAAAATGGCAAACGCTTAAATTTTTGGGAACAAAAACTTTGCTTCGGTGTCAAAGATAGTGTAAATTTTGTCAACTCGGAGGAAAATTTTATGAACAAACAATTGCAGCGGCTTTTCAGCCTTCTTTTCGCAGTCTTGTTTTCGGTCGTTTTCGTCTCGGCTCAGGAAAACCGTCCTCTGCCGAAAACCATTAGCGGCGGCGTTTTAAACAGTAAAGCGACAAATCTGGTGAAACCCGCGTATCCGGCGGCGGCAAAAGCCGTCAACGCCGAAGGCGCGGTCAACGTTCAGGTTACGATTGGAGAAAACGGAGATGTTATCTCGGCTATGGCGGTAAGCGGACACCCGTTACTCCGCGATGCATCGGTGCAGGCGGCGCGAGAGTCGAAATTTTCGCCGACTCTGCTTTCCGGCACGCCGGTAAAAGTTACGGGCGTGGTTGTTTATAATTTTGTCGCAGGGGATTCCAAACATAAGACTCAGATTTATATGCTGCTCGGAACAATGCTGCGCACGCTGCAAACCGAAAATTCGGATGCGGAATCCGACGGTATGCTGAGCGATTGGAGCAAGGAAATGCCCGCTGACCTGACCGACGAACGCGCCAAGCTTTCGGCTTTGCCAAAAGACGAAAGTGAAAAACGTCAGGCGATGCGCAATTTAACGGGTTCACTGAAAACCAAATTGTCCGGCGCCGAAGCCTGGTACTTTGAATTGGGCGAAAATCTCGCTGCCGTAATGCTGCAAATACGCGAACCGAAAACGAAGCGCGAACGAACGCCGGATGAAACCATTTTAAGAACTCATTTGCTAAAAATCCGCGATTTGGCGACCGCCCCGCCGCCGGATTCTTCGCCCGCCGTTCTGGATTCAATCAAACCGCTCGCCGCGCTTGCCGATAAATCAGACATAACAGGCAAAGATTCGGTCAAACTGATGGTCGAGGCGTTTGATAAAATTTTTGGTGCGCTTGGAAAGTAAACAAAATAAATTTAAAGCTCTTCAGCCGACAAGCTCGTTTATCGAGCGCGGTTTGGCAGTTGCCGGTTTAGCGGCGGCAGGCGGAATTTTATTTTTAGTTAAAACAATCAATCCGACTTCGTCCGGCTGGTTCCCGCAATGTCCTTTTTACGCGCTGACAGGTTTAAGCTGTCCGGGCTGCGGCGCGACGCGCGGAATGCACCAGCTTTTAAACGGCGACGCGCCGGCGGCGCTCGATTACAACGCTTTGCTCGTTCTCTTCGTGCCGATGATAATTTATTTCGTGCTGAATCTTGTTTCGGTTGCCGCGCGCGGGCGGACTCTGGGAATCGGGAAATTGCCGCCCGCCGGAATTTGGGCTTTTGCCGTCGTTTTGCTCGTTTTCGGCGTGCTGCGAAATTTGCCCTTTTATCCGTTTACGATTCTTGCGCCGTGAAAATGAGAAGCAAAATTATTTTCACGACTCTGCTCTTGTCGCTGACTTTTTCGTGTGCCGGTGTTAGCAAAGAAGAACGTATAGCTTCGATAAACAATTCGGTTTTTGCAATTTCGGTTGTTTTCAAATACGAAGGCGCGGAAAAACGCGTGGCTTCCGGGACAGGTTTTCTTGTTGGCAAAAATTTAATTGCTTCCGCCGCTCACGTTCAAAACGAAGTCGAAAAATTAACGAATTTTTCGCCTAAAAGCTCGCGCCGAGCGATTGCCTGGAAGAGATTTTCAAACGGCGAGACAATCAGCTTTCCGATAGAATTTGTCGGGCAGGACGCCGAGTCGGATTTGGCGATTTACCGTTTCGACGCCGAAAAATTAAAGGAACACAAAATCTCCGCTTTAAAGCTCGCCGACCGGTTGCCGGCAATCGGGGAAGAAATCATTTCAATCGGTTATTACGGCGATTATGAGTTTCCGTTTAACTCGCTCGGAACGATTTCGATGATTGATAAAAATGAAGACATTTTCGCGGATTTAACGCTGATGCCGGGAAACAGCGGCAGTCCGCTTTGTTCGATGCAAACCGGCGAGGTTTTCGGCGTCAACATCAAAGTAATGGCAATCGGCGACGGAACAATCCGGCTCGGAATTGCGAAGAGCGCCGACAAGCTGAAAACGCTGCTGGAAAAACACCGCGCAAGCGAAACAAAATAAAAAAGCGCGATTTGTTTCGCGCTTTTTTGTTAAGAAATCTGAACAAGCCGTTTTTCCGCTCCGAGCGGTTTGGCGTCTTTGCCTTCGAGCCGCAGGATTTCGACTTCTTTGACAAATTCTTCGACAATATTTTCGCCAGTAACGCGGCGCATCGGAACTCCGTTTTTGAAAATCATCCCGACATTTCTACCGAAGGTAATGCCGAGCTGCGAATCGTGCGCTTCGCCCGGACCGTTGACGGCGCAGCCCATAATCGAAAGCTCAAGCGGTTCTTCAACGTGCGCCAGACGGCGTTCGACTTCGGTCACGATTTCGACGAAATTATCAATGTCCAGACGCCCGCAGGTTGGGCAGGCGACAATCGTGACTCCACGCTGCCGCAAACCGAGCGATTTTAAAATCTCCCAACCGACGCGCACTTCTTCGTGCGGTTCGGCGGTCAGTGAAACGCGAATCGTGTCGCCGATGCCTTCATGCAGCAAAATTCCCAGTCCGATTGACGATTTAATTGTTCCGCCAAACGGCGTTCCGGCTTCCGTAACGCCGAGATGCAAAGGGTAATTAACCTTTTGCGACATCAAGCGATAAGCCGCCACCGTTCGATGAACGTCCGACGCTTTCAGAGAAATGATAATGTCGGAAAAACCCAAATCTTCCAAAATCTGAATATGCCGCAAACCGGATTCGACCATCGCTTCGGGGGTCGCGGTACCGTATTTTTTTAAAAGGTCTTTTTCGAGCGAGCCGCCGTTGACGCCGATTCTGATCGGAACTTTTTGCGCTTCGGCTGCGCGAACGACTTCGCGCACGCGGTCAATTGAGCCGATGTTGCCGGGATTGATTCTGAGCTTGTCAATTCCGGCTTCGAGCGCTATTAAAGCCAATTTGTAATGAAAATGAATGTCGGCGACTATCGGAATCGTTACTCGTTTGCGAATTTCTTTAAGCGCGAGCGCATCGTCTTTGGTCGGCGCGGCGATGCGGACGATTTCGCAGCCCGCAGCGACCATTTCTTCGATTTGTCTGACTGTTCCGTCAACGTCCGTCGTGTCGGTTTTCGTCATTGACTGCACCGCGACCGGCGCGCCGCCGCCAATGTTCACATTTCCGACCTTTATCGTTTTTGTTTCACGTCTCATAAAAAAGTTAATCGTAAATAGTAAATCGTGAATAGTAAAACTTTTCTCGTTAAAGAAAACAACTATTCACGATTTACTATTTACGATTTGCGAAATTCTAACGTCCCACAATGCGCGATATGTCAACGAACATCACGGTCACCATCAACAATAAAATAATTGCCAGACCAGCCATTTGAATTCGTTCGCGGACGAGCATCGAAAGCTGTTTTCCGAAGAGAGCCAAAACGCCTTCGATTCCGAGAACCATAATTTGTCCGCCGTCGAGCATCGGAATCGGCAGTAAATTGAAGATTCCCAAACTCAGGCTAATCGCCATCAGCATCGCAAAAATGCCTTCCCAGCCCATTGCCTGCGCGGCTTGCGCCGATTGCTGGAAGATTCCGACCGGACCTGAAACCGTATCGCGGGCGGCACGATTCCCCGTGAAAACTTGTCCCAAAGCCGTTCCGGTCATTGATAAAATTTCGAGATTTGTGTTAACCGCGTGGCTGATTGCCGTGCCGACGCTCGCCGGTTCGCGCGGGACGCTGATTTGCGCAGGTCTGATTCCAAGCCGTTCCTGACCGTCGGACAATTTGCGTACGGTTGCGGTTAAATCAACGTTTTGTCCATTCCGCTCAACTGTGATTTTAAGCGGTACGGCTTTGTTTTCCTGAACAAACGGGACAAGCTGCTGCCAGCTTCGCATGTTCGTGCCGTTAATCGAAACAACCCGGTCGCCAGATTGCAAACCGGCTTCGGCGGCGGGCGAGTCCGGTTCAACTTGTCCGATCACGACGGGTTTAACGCCGGCGTCAGGTTCAATATCGAGAACTCCGAAATTTTGCCCGCTCATTTCAACTTTCGACGGCGTAACCGTTAAAGGAACGCGCTGCCCGGCGCGCTCGACAACAATCGGAATTTCCTGTCCGGGACGTAATGCGGCGTCAACTTCGACGTTTCGCCATGTCGGATTTTCCGCTCCGTTAAAAGCAACAATGCGGTCGCCCGGTTTAATTCCTGCCTGCGCCGCCGCGCCGTCCGCTTTCATAGCGCCGACAATCGGCGTCGGCATTGCCGGAACTCCGTACATCAACGCCGCCGCAAACGGTATCGCCAGCGCCAGAACGACGTTCATAAACGGACCGCCGATCATTACGAAAAACTTCTGCCACCGTGGGCGCAGCTCGTACAATTCCGAAGCCGGAACGGTTTCAGTCGTATCATCTTCGCCTTCGAGACCGACGTTCGATTCGTCGCCGTATAATTTCACGTAAGCGCCGAGCGGAATCGCCGAAATTCGATAATCGGTGTGTCCCCATTTAAAACCGAAAAGACGCGGTCCGAGTCCGAAAAACGAATAGGCTTCGACGCGCATTCCGAAGAATTTGGCGACGAGAAAATGTCCCAACTCGTGAATGTTAATGGCTACGCCGAGAATAAAAAGCGGTACTAGAACGTAATAAAGTAATATGTCCATCGGGAAAGTTCTTTCTGCTGCGGTAGCAAGCGTTTCTGGTAATTATGAATGATTTGTCGAAATCTTAGAATCAAAACTTGCAAAAAGCGTTGCTAAAAAGTTTAAGCCCAACCGCTTCGGACAGTCAAACAAACTTTGCAAGCGGCGGGGATTGTTTTTCGATTTCCTGTTGCGCCTGTATTCTTGATTCGCGGTCAACTTTTAAAATAATTTCGAGATTTTCTACCGCTTTCGCCTCGTGCCGATTCATTACGGCTTCAATAATTTGCGCGATTTCCGAAAGGCGGATTTTGCCGTCGAGAAATGCCTGAACGGCAATTTCATTGGCGGCGTTCATCGCGGCGGGCAGCGTTCCGCCGGTTTTTAAAGCTCGATAAGCCAGATTCAAACATGGAAAACGCTCGGTGTCAGGCTCTTCAAAAGTCAATTGCGACAGTTTTGAAAAATCCAGCGGCTCAAGCTGACACGCTTTTCTTTCCGGGAAAGTCAGCGCATATTGAATCGCGTGGCGCATATCGGTAACGCCCATCTGCGCGATTATCGAGCCGTCAACCATTTCAATCATCGAATGCACGATTGATTGCGGATGCACGACAACCGAAATTTCATCGGCACTAAAACCGAACAACCTTTCGGCTTCGATGACTTCCAAACCTTTGTTCATCAGCGTCGCAGAATCAATCGTATTTTTGACGCCCATTTTCCAACTCGGATGATCCAAGGCTTCGGCGACCGTGGCGCGCTCGATCTCGGCTTTTGTTTTCGTGCGAAAAGGTCCGCCGGAAGCTGTTAAAATAATCCGCCGCACTTCCTCGCGTTTTTCGCCGCGCAAACATTGATGAATCGCGTTATGTTCGGAATCAACCGGCAGAATTTCCGCACCGTTTTCCCGCGCCGCTTTCGTCATTAATTCGCCGGCGATAACAAGCGTTTCTTTATTGGCGAGCGCGACGCGCTTTCCGGCTTCGAGCGCGCGCAGAGTCGGGACAAAACCGATTGCGCCGACCGTTGCGGAAACGATTGTATCCGCTTGCTCGTGAGTCGCGGCGGCGATCAATCCTTTTTCGCCGATTTCGATTTTTGGAATTTTTGAGATTTCAGATTTGAAATTTGAGATTTTTTCGAGCAGCAATTCGGCGCATTCTTCTGTTTCGACCGAAACTAATTCGGGCTGAAAACGCCTAACCTGCTCGCCCAATTTTTCAACGTTTTTGCCTGCTCCGAGCGCGACAACTCGAAACTCAGGCTCTTTCAGAAACTCAACCACTTTCAGCGCGTTGCAGCCGATTGAACCGGTCGAACCTAAAATTGAAATTCCCCGCTTGCTCATAAATTAGTGAAAATAGAATCTAGCGAAATAGTAAAGAAGCGGAGCGTTGAAAAGCAAACTGTCCATTCGGTCGAGCAGCCCGCCGTGACCGGGCAGCAGATTGGCGGCGTCTTTGCTGCCCGCACCGCGTTTGATCGCGCTTTCCGCCAAATCACCGATCACACCTACAACCATCATTACCGCCGCGAGCGGCAGCGCGACGAACCATTTCAACTCAGTGAAAAACGTAAAGCTGGCAAGCGCCGCGAGCAGCAAACTCGCCGCAAGCGCGCCGATTGCGCCTTCCCAGGTTTTGCCCGGCGAAATAACGGGCGCGAGCTTGTGTTTGCCGACGAGCTTTCCGGTGTAAAGCGCGGCAACATCCGCGCCCATTAAAATCAAAAACAAAAATGCGAGCAGCTTGGTCGAAAGATGCGGGTGATTTTCAAATCCGACGCGCAAAGCGACGAAATAACCGCCCAGAAAAGCGATATAAAAAACGCCCAAAACCGTCACGCCGATTGCCGCCAGCATTTTGGAAAAATCTTTCGCCCGCTGAAACCGAAACGCCTGCGAAGCGACCGCCGCGATGATAAAAATCGCCAGCGTCATCACCAGCAAATCCGGCGCTTTGGTCGGCGCGTCAAACAAAAATGCGATAAAAATCGCCGCCGAACCTAAAAAACCGAGCGCGGCGTCGGCTTTGAGCTGCATCGTTTTGGTGAATTTAAAATATTCAAACAAAGCCAAAATGATGGCGGCGGCGGCAATCGCTATGAAAAACAAGTTAAACTCTTGTCTCTGCGGGAAAAAATAAGGCAAAACGATTGCCGCAATCAAACCGGGCAGCGCGACAATCGCAGTAATAATTCGATTCATTCAGTTGGTTCAATAAAATTCAAATTCGCAAATCCGGTCGGCTGTAATCGCTCGGCGCTGCATTCGATTTGGGCGAAACAGTTTTTGGCGGAGCTTTCTTTTTATTTTTAAGCCACAAAAAACGGTTAATTTCGACAATTCCGGGAACGACGAAAAACGCGCAAACCGCGCCCAAAATCGCGCCGGTCACGAATCTGGAAAAATGCGTATTTTCCCAAATCCCGAAAAATCCCAAAGCAAAATCAATTGCGGTCGGCAGCGGAGCGAGAAACAAAACAATGCGCGGCGGCGCGTTTGTATCGCTAATCGAGCGCAAAAACGGAAACGCGGCAATTCCAATCGCCAAGCCCGCATAAACGCCGAAACAGCGCGAACAAACCGCAAGCGGCTCGCCCGCCAGATGCGGCGAGCGTTCGGAAATCTGGTGGCAAAGAAACGAAAAAGGCACGTAAATGTAGTCGGCAATCTCCGAACCGCCCGCTTTTAAAATTGGTGCGGCGGCGATTAAACCCACCCACAACGCAACGAAAAACGCGGTTGCGCTCCACGCCTTCCAATCAAGGTTTTTGGTCTTTAGCGGAGAAATGTAGTTTTCGACTGCCGGATTCACGCAATCTGTTTTAAATCAAACAGCGCGCGTTCCGCAAGCGCAACGGTTTCGTTGACGTTTAAAGTTCCGTTCGTAATTTGAGCCGAATTAACAATAAAAACGTTTTCGAGCGAGGTTTTCATTGAAGGAAGATTGGCGGAATAATTCAAAGTCGAAAGCGCAAAAACCTGTCGAACGCGCGAGATTTTAAACTCTAAAACATCGGCGCGTCGAAAATGCGCGTACATTTTTTCAAGCGCCGTGAGAAACGTTTCTTTGATTTCATTGTCCGTTTTCTCAAACATCGCATCGTCCGGCGCGACGTATTTCGGCAAATAAACAAGCGAGTTTCCGCCGAATTCCGATTTATCAACCAATGCCGACATCTCAATCACGGCGGTAAACGGCGCGTCGTCCGTAATGTTGGTCACATAAAAAGGCGACAAAGAATTTTTCATTAACACCGACGCGCAGACGATTCCCTGATAACGAATTCGGTTTAAACGCTCTTTCTCGGTTTCACTCAACTGCGGACAAATCTGCGCCGCAACATTTGCGGGCGCAGTGATAAAAACAGAATCAAAACTGTCAACTGTCAACTGTGAACTGTCAACTGTTTTGCAATTATCTTTCTGATAAATTAAAACGCCGCCATTAGACTGCTTTTCGATTTTTTCGACGCGCGAATTTAATCTGATTTCAACGCCTTTTTCCCGAAGATGCTCGCCGAGCTTTTCCAAAATGCGCGCGTAACCGCCGCGCACATAACCGAACATTTCTTTTTTAAGCCCGCTTTTTCTGGCGGCGTACATTCTTTGAATCGTCGCCCAGATAAACGCGGCGCTCGTTTCTTTGTAACTTTCGCCCAATTTTGCGCGGAGCAGCGGCAGCCAGATTTTTTGGAAGGTTTTTCCGCCCGAAAGTTTTTCGAGCCAATCGGCGACTAAAATTTGTTCGAGTTTTTTCCAATCGTTAATGCGCGAGGCGTAAAAAATCGTCGCGCCGAGCCGGAATTTTGAAATCAAATCAAGGGGCGGAAAACGCAAAAATTCGAGCGTGTTCGACATCGAAACGAGCTTGCCGTCAGTATAAAATCCGGTTTTCGTCTCGCGCCACTCAAGCTCGTTTTCAAGTCCGATTTCGGCAAGTATTTTTCTTAAACGCAAATCCGAAAGCAAAGTAACGTGATAATGCTTGTCCCAAACAACGTCGCCCAAATGCCAAACCGAAGCCAACCCGCCGATTTCGCTCGCCGATTCAAAAACAGTGACTTTTTTTCCGCTTTCCGCCAACCGCAAAGCGAGCGTTAAGCCGAGCATTCCTCCGCCGACAACCGCAATTGCGGATTGCGGATTGCGGATTGCGGATTGTCTATTTTTTTTATTTGAGACTATTGTCAAATCTGCGTACACAAATTAAATTTTCTCAGTAACAATTCTATTTTCGATTGTATATTTCAAACCGCAAACACACTCAAATTCTCTTTGCGTCGAGTCGTCGAATTTATGAAAAAGCTGCCCGCATTTGCAGACAGCTCCGATTGAACGCGCGGGCGAGCCTAAAACCAGATGAAAATCAGGCACGGATTTTGTGACAATGCTGCCCATTCCGACCATCGCCCAACGTCCGATTTCCAAATCGTTGCCGATTGTGCAGTTTGCGCCGATGGTCGCGCCTTCGCGCACCAGAGTCGGCAAAGTATGTTCGTCGGGTTCGGATGGGCGCAGAGATTTTAAATCCGGCATTGTGGCGCGCGGAAAACGGTCGTTGGTAAATACCGTGTGCGCGGAAATCATCACGCCGTCTTCGATTGTCACCGCCGCGCAGATGTAAACCGAAGCATTGATTTTGACGCGGCTGCCGATTTTCACGTCGTAAGCGATGTAGGTTTTTTCGCCGACGATACATTCTTCGCCGATCCGCGCGCCGTGCCGGATATGGACGTTGTCCCAAATGCTCGTGCCTTCGCCGATTTCAACGCCTTTTTCAATTATTGCTGTCGGGTGAATTTTAATCATAAGGTTTTAGCCGCGAACAAACACGAAAGAACACAAAAATTTTATTGAAATTATTTTGTGTCTTTTCGTGTTTGTTCGCGGCTAATTGATTTCCATTCCTTGTATTTTTCGCGCAGACATTCGTAACAAGGTCTGAATCCGGCGGCAACGGCGGTTTGCTCGTCTGCGAAAAAGACGCGCTCGTTTACGTAATGACCTTTTGCAATCCAACGCGCTGCGCCTTTGCAGTCTAATGTTCCGTAGATTTTATCTTTTCGATGCCCTCCGAAAGTGCCTTTTGCCGGGCTTTGATAAAACTTTCCGTCAGCGCCGAGCAGCGTGTAGGTTTTCATTTCAGGAAACTTTAGTCCAATGATTTTGGTTCATCGAAGCGTAAGCGGCTTCGATAACCTGAACCGATGCGAGAGCGTCGGTCGGCTTTATCAATAATTCGTCTTCGCCGCCAACTGCGCCCGCGAAGTTTTCGATCTTCGAGCGGAAAGCCTGCACTTTATCGTAGCCTTTGCCGAAAATTGTCCAGTCGGGATTTGAATGCAATTTGTATTTCGATTCGCGCCAGCCGACGTGCAAAGTGCCGTTTGCGCCGTAAATGGTGATGAAATACGGCAAATCTTTGTTGATGCTCCACGTCAAATCAATTGTCGCCTGAACCCCCGTCTCGGTTTTCAAAAACATCCGCACGTTGTCTTCGACTTCGATGTTCTGACCTTTCGCGCCTTCGATTGTCAAAACTTCCGAGATTGCGCCGAGAAAATAGCGAACAATGTCAACCGAGTGCGTGCCGTTATCAATCAAAACGCCGCCGCCGCTCAGATTCACATCCGAATTCCAACGCCGCGTCATATCAACGCGCGCGGTGAAAGCGTTTTCAAAAAGCAAAATCTCGCCTAGTATTCCCGAAGCTAACAGAGATTTGGCTGTTATTACATCTTCAACGTAACGAAATTTAGACGCCATTGTGAAAACCGTTCCCGCGCGTTCGGCGGCTGAAATTATTTCGCGCGCGTCGTTCGCGTTCAAACACAAAGGCTTTTCGCACAAAACATTCGCGCCTCGATTCAGAAAATGAATGGCAATTTCCGGGTGACTGACGGGCGGCGTGGCGACGATCAAGGCGTCTAATCCGGTTTCGTTTTTCGCCAAATCTTTGTAATTTTCGTAAACCCGCGCACCGCATGTTTCGGCTAAAGCATTTGCGGCTTCAACGCGCGTATCGGCGACTGCCGTAAGCTCGCAGCATTCGCTCGTTTGAAACGCCTGCGCGTAAGTCTGCGCGATTCCGCCCGCGCCGATTAATCCAAAGTTGAGCTTTTTCATAGAGGATTTTTACCACAGAGGCACAGAGACACAGAGTTTTTTATTGTTTTTAAAACTCTGTGTCTCTGTGTCTCTGTGGTTTAATTCATTTTTAATTTTTGAGCGGCTTCGCGTACGGCGGAAGCGATGTAAGCGACGTGCTCGTCCGTATAACGCTCGTTCCAAGGCAGAACGAGAATGTCGTGCAAGCCTTTGAAAGTTCCGGGGAATTTTTCCGGCGCGTAGTCAACGGCTTCCGGTCTTGCCAGATTGAACGGGAAATGGCTGTCGCCGAATGTGTTTTGCTCGCGGAAAACCTCGCACGCAAAAGCCGGTTTGACGATGTAGCGCGGCGCTGAAAAAATGTTCTTTTCTTTGAGCAGCTTCGCCATTCCGACCGCGCCGCCTTCGATTTTCGTGTCGTCAACGCGCAGACAATATTTCCAATAAACGTGCTTTGCGCCTTCGGCAACATGGGGCGTTTCGATTCCGTCAATTCCTTGCAGCATTCCGGTCAGTTTTTCGGCGGTTTGCACGCGGTTCGAGACGGAAAAATCGAGCTTGTCCATTTGCGCTACCGCCACCGCCGCCTGCAATTCGCTGATGCGGTAATTGAGGGCGAGAAAATAATGATCTGGATTCTGGTCGCCGTAGCCCCAGGCTTTGTTGATGAACAAAAACATCCGCCGCGCGAGCGCATCGTCGTTTGTCACAACCATTCCGCCTTCGCCGGTCGTGATGTGTTTGCCCTGCTGCAAGCTGTAACAGCCGATGTCGCCGATTGCTCCGGCAAATTTGCCGTTTTCTTCGGCTAAAAATGCCTGTGCGGTGTCTTCGATAACAGGAATTTTGCGCGCCCGCGCCAATTCCATAATCGGCTGCATCTCGCACGGATTTCCGAAAAGATGCGTGACAATGATTGCTTTTGTCCGCTCGCTCAAAACTTTTTCAATCGTTTCCGCCGTAACGTTGCAAGTCACCGGATCAACGTCCGCAAAAACCGGAACCGCGCCTTGATAAACAATCGGCGACAGCGCGCCCATATCGGTGATTGAAGTCGTTACGATTTCATCGCCCGGATTCGGATTGATCGCGGCAATCGCGCAGTGAATCGCAGCCGTGCCTGAAGTACAGGCGTAAGCATGTTTCGCGCCCATTTTTTCGGCAAATTTCTTTTCCAGAGTTTTGCCGAATTTGCCTTTGGTCGTGGTCAAAGTGCCGCTTTTTAAAACTTCGGCGAGCAGTTCCAATTCTTCCGCGCCGAAGGTTCTGCCAGAAGCGTCCTGATCGGAAGGCAAGGTGATTAATTCTTGAGTTAAAACAGGGTTCATATTTTTTTATTTTCCAATTTTGCGGGCACTGCCGCGATTTTTTCGGTTTCGTTCAAATTCTTGTTCTGCAAACGCATTTTGCCCAGTTTGGTTAGTAATTTTATGTGTCCGGCAATTGTTCTGGCGGTTTTCATTTTTGAGAAACCGAACAATCGGACTTCCAAAATTGCCGGATGTTCGACAACTCTTTCGCCGCGCAAAACCAATTTTCCTAGCATTTCCGCAACGCCCAAAAATCCGTTTTCCTGCAATTCGACGTTTTCAATCCGGCTGCGGCGATAAACCCGAAAACAGCTTGTGTAAGTGGAAAGCTTTTGCCGTAAAACAGTTTTGTAAAGAAAAGATGCGCCTTTCGATAAGCTCAAACGCCACGCCGGAACGTTCCGAACGCCGCCTGCCGGATGATAAGGCGAAGCCGTGACCATCGCCGCGTCTTCGGTTAAAAGCGGAATCATCTGCGTCAATTCGTGCGGATCGTAAGTGCAATCGGCATCAATCGAGCAAACGATTTCGGTTTCCGCCGCTTGCAATCCGGTCATAATGCCAGCCGCGACGCCTTTGTTTTCATCGTGGCGGATGATTCTGACATTCGTTCGCGCGCCGAACAGCTCTTTTAATTTTTCAAACGTTGCATCTTTGCTGCAATCATCTACGAAAATAAAAGACAAGTCGTAATCGAGCGCGTTTTCCAGACTTTTGAGCGTGTTTGCCAGATACGGAAGCGATTTTTCTTCGTTATAACATGGGATGACAATTGTAACTTTTTCCTTTTTTTCACCGCCGAGACGCAGAGAAGCAGAGTTTTTTAAAGAGAGTGTAACGAGATTTGATTCTTCAAATTTCTCATTATTTCTAATTCTCGGCGTCTCTGCGTCTCGGCGTTGAACATCTGCTAAACCCAGAAACTCCGAACAATTGGTAAATCGGTAGCGGCTCAGATTTTCGTTTAAAATCCAAGCCATTTTATCGAGTTTGCGGTAATGCCGGACGCGCGTCATCCGCGAAGCGGCGTTGATGCGCGGCTGCTCTTCGTCCAATTCCCAAACGTGGAAATACAAAACAAACGGCGCGTCTTCGGTTTCAATCCAGTTTTGGACTTTTCGCCGCATCAGCGTGTAAGGAAGCTGTCGAAAATAATTTCCGCCGGAAATCGGGAGCAAATAATTTCCGACTCGTGCGGTCGAATACGGAATTTCCCAGATTGTCTTTCCGGTTGCTCGATGTTCATGCGCGGCGCGGCGCAAACGAGCGTTTTTGATTCCCTTCCAGGTCGGCAAAAACGAAGCGTCGTAAACAAAGCCTTCTTCCGCCAAAACATCGAGCGTCCACAAATCGCGCGTGTAATTCAATTTTTCCGCCGCGCGATGTCCAAAGATTCTTTGCCCGCTCGCGCGTTCCAAAACTTCGCGCGTTCGGCGGGCGTCGGCGCGAAACTCGGTGGGCGACATTCTCGAAAGCGGGCAGTGATTGTAACCGCGCGAAGCGATTTCGTGCCCGCGCGAAGCAATCTCCTGAATCAAATCAGGCGTGTTTTCGGCAATCCATCCGAGAACGAAAAACGTCGCTTTGGCGTTGTGTTTATCGAGTAAATCTAAAGTTTTGAGCGTGTTTTGAACATAGCGCGGCTCAAAGCGCGACCAGGTTTGTTCACGAATCAGACGGTCAAACGCTCCGACTTGAAAATAATCTTCGAGCAAAACCGTCAAAAGATTCGGTTTCGTCGCTGATTCTTTTTTTGTCGCAATTTCGCTCATCAAAAACTTTAATTAACCGCGGCAAATTGAGTTTCAAGAACTTTGACGATTCTTGCGGCGGCGCTGCCGTCGCCGAATGGATTTTCGATTTGTTTAACCGAATTTGTCCAGCTTTCGTCCAGATAATTTTCTTCCAGCAACTCGCCGAGTCGCTGCGGCGAACCGCCGACGAGCTTGGCGACGCCGGCGGTAATCGCTTCCGGTCGCTCGGTGTTTTCGCGTAAAACAAGCAGCGGTTTTCCGAAAGAAGGCGCTTCTTCCTGCACGCCGCCCGAATCGGAAACGACCAGCCACGATTTTGCCATTATTCGCGCGAAATCCGTGTAGCAGAGCGGCTCAAGCAGGAAAACGCGCGGATTTTCTTCAAAAATTTGAGCGGCGGCTTGTTTCACCGCCGGATTTGGATGTACCGGAAAAAACAAAGCGGTGTCGGTGTGTTTGGCGACAAAATCGCGCAGAACGCGCAGATTTTCGGTCACCGCCGCGCCGAAGCTTTCGCGGCGATGCGTGGTCAGTAAAATGCGTTTTAAATCATTTGTTTTCGCCAACAGCTTTGCGATTTCACCTTGCCCGTTTGTTTTTTTGCCGATTGAGTAAAGCGCGTCAACGACCGGATTTCCGGTGACAAAAATGTTCCGCGCGTTAATGCCTTCGCTGACTAGAGTTTCGCGGTTAAATTTGGTGGCGGCGAAATGAAAACGGGCGATTTGCGAAATCAAACGCCGGTTCATTTCTTCGGGAAACGGGCTGTCGGCGCAGCCTGAGCGCAGACCGGCTTCGACATGACCGACCGCAATCCGGCGATGAAATGCCGCCATTGCTCCGGCAAGCGCGGTTGTCGTGTCGCCTTGCACGAGTACGACATCGGGCTTTTCGAGTTCTAAAATTTTATCGAAAGCCGTCAGAACGCGCGCGGCAACATCATTCGGTTTTTGATTCCGGCGCATTACGCGCAAATCGTGATTGATTCGGATTTTAAAAAGCTCGACAAAAGGCTTGATTAAATCGGTGTGCTGACCCGAAGAAACGACAATTGTTTCAAAATTTTTGCGATTCGCTTTTAACTGCCGGACGACGGGCGCGAGCTTGATAACTTCCGGGCGCGTGCCGAAAAGCACTAAAACTTTGGTTCGCCTTGTGCGGCGGTCGGCGAAATGCAGCTCGCTGTGAGATTTTTCCGGCGCGGGAAAGACGGTTTGTTCAAAATCGGCGGATTTTAGATGCGGCAGCTTCATATTGAAAATTCGTTCGCGGGAGCGATTTTGAGTTTTTTTCTTTTGCGGCGGGAATTCGTCACGTCGTCCTTTAAAAACAAAAGTTTAAATAAACGGGTTTTCCGTGTTTTTGTCGAACTGAAAAGGAGCTGTAATTTTTCGGGCGAGAGATCGCTGCGGCGGGCAATAATCAAAAAGAGCCGCGCCTTTGATAATTTAGCACGGCTCGTCGCGGATTTGTCGATTTTTTTTTATTCGGGCAATTTATTCCGGCTGACCTTTGCAGCCCGTGTTGAAAAGCGCGGGTTGTTTGGTGCTGATGATCGGGTAGTTTTCGGCTTCGGCGTTCATTTCAAGCCATTCGGAATATTCCGGCGGCAGAGACATATCGGCGTAAATCGCCTCGACCGGGCATTCCGGTATGCAGGCGTCGCAATCAATGCAGGTGTCCGGGTTGATATAAAGCCGGTCTGACAGCTCGTGAAACGCTTCGACCGGGCAAACCGCCGCGCAATCGGTGTATTTGCATTCGACGCAGGGTTCCGTCACAACATAAGTCATTAATAATTTCTCCTCAAACCAGTTGACAAATTTCAGTAAAAATTAAAACCAGAATATACTTGTCTGACGTTTTGAGACAAGTTTCACATTGTAATTTTTAGGTAAATCGAATATGGAAAAAATCGAATATCAAGGATTTCCGAATTGCGTTCGTCTTGCAAACAACGGGCTTGAAATCATTGCGACCACCGATGTCGGACCGAGAATTTTGTTTTTCGGCTTGCAGGGCGGCGAAAATATTTTGGGTCTTCACCCCGACGCGAAAGTCGAAACGGGAATCGGCGCGTGGAAGCCTTACGGCGGACATCGTTTGTGGATTGCGCCGGAAAATATGCCGCTTTCTTACGCGCCGGACAACGCGCCAATTGAATATTTTTTCGATGAAGCAAACAATTCTCTGCGGCTTCGCGCGCCGAAAGAAGCGGCGACCGAAATGCAAAAGGAAATCGAAATTGCGCCGGATGCGGAAGGATTTTCCATCAAACATCGAATCACAAACCTCGGCGCGAGCGAAATCGAATTCGCGCCGTGGGCTTTGACGATTATGCGAGCGGGCGGCGAAGCCTTGATTCCAAACGAGCCGTTTGCGCCGTATTCGCCGGAAACTTTGCTGCCCGTGCGTTCGTTTGCGGTTTGGTCTTACACGGATTTTACAGATTCGCGCTGGACGTTCGAGAAAGAATTTATACGCCTGAAAACGGACGAAGCTTTGCATAATCCGCAGAAAATCGGCGTTTTTAACCGTCGCGGCTGGATTGCTTATCAATGGCAGGATTTGCTGTTCGTCAAAAGATTCGACGTTGTTTTAAACGCGGCTTACCCGGATATGAATTCAAACACCGAAATTTATACGGCGGGCGGTTTTATCGAAGTAGAAACGCTCGCGCCGCTGCAAAAAGTTCAGCCCGGAGATTCAGCCGAACATACGGAACGCTGGTTTTTATTTCAAAACAAAAATTTGGAAGATTTAAAGCAAGTTTTGTAAAACCAATTCACTTGCAAAAACTTCTGCCGAAAATTTCGGTCATTCCTAAAAAATTCAACAATCTGAAATGCGGTTTGTAAATCCGGCATCGGATTCGGAATCCGGCTGTTTTTCATTTTGTAAAATTTTGCCGCAAATAAAAACTGCCCGCCAAAGCTCGACGGGCAGTTTTTATTTTTATTGTGATGGTTAAGGCGCGCTCGTCAAATAAACGTCCCACGCCCAGCGTCCGACCTTAGAATTGCGTGCGTCTTTGACTTTGGCTCGGTATTTAAATCGGTTGCCGTTCTCGTCCTGCTTTCTTGATTCGTGATAATCAAGCTCTAGTTTTATCACGTTGAGAGTTTGTAGAGAGTGCAACTCGTTCAACTCCGATTCGCCATTGTGGTTGGTGTCTTGCCATAATCGGAGGGATGCGAAAACATTGTCGGCTGCGGTTATCGCTCCGTCTTCGTTGCCGCCGTTTGCAGCTTTATCAAACTCGGCAAGAGCGAGAAATCCATTTTTCTCTGCTCCGGCGGGCGGCTCCGGTTGCAGAGTAAAATTGCCGAATAATTCTCTGCCGTTATCAATCGTTCCGTTATTGTTGCGGTCGAGCGCCAACCAGGCATCGTCTGATCTTGCCGCCGTCCACGAAAGTTTTTCCTTGCCGCCTGTCGCATTCAGATTAAACCTAACGCCATCGGCGTTATTCGTCAGATTAAATCCATTACCCAAGACATCAATAAGAATCGGTGAAGCGCCGCATCTACAACTGGTAGAATCCCATTGCCCGCCACTGTTGTAACAATCATACATATCCTGTTGGGATGCGCAGCAACCCGGACTCAAGTTTGATGTATCCTCGGAAGCATTTTCAACAGGGATGCCGATTTTATTATTTTTTTGGCGATAATCGGGTCCGCACAACGGTGAGCAGCACATTCCATTACTATTTGCATAAGAACCATCCGGGCAAAGTCCATTTGTATCAGGTAAACTCGGATTCCGGCAATATGGCGTTGGATTTGGCGTTGGAGTTGGAGTTGGGATTGGACAACCTCTACATTCGTGAGTTTCAACTACATATCTGTCAAAACAAGTGTCGTGGTATGAAAGAGATGGTTTAAAAGTACCACTAGTATCATTACAACTTGCTGAACATTGGTCTTGACAATTGTAGCCGTAATTGTAACACCTTTTTCTTACCTCGCGCCCAAGACCCTGGCAAGTGTTATAATAAAACCATACTTCTGAATGAGATGTATCATTGTAAGTGCTACAAGCCCCTATATTAATACAATCATACAAAACCTGAGTTTCACTCCTTGTTAAATAAATAGTAATGCAAACGGCGAAAACGCTAGCAACTATACAGGTTATCACTACTGTTTTACGCATAATGTTTTTATCTCCTAGACACTGGTGATGTTTTCTGTTTGCTTA
>DASVQU010000030.1:0-9671 GCA_036388995.1 Pyrinomonadaceae bacterium
ATTTAAATCTTCGGCTAAAACTCTTGATGCAGATGCCGCACCGAAAACCGGAACTCCATATGATCGGAATCGCACATACCGGAAAGGTCAAACAATGATGCATTCTTCGTTTGGTTACGGAGAAGTAATGAGCGTCATTGAACCGCAGAAAATAGACGTTAAATTCGGAGACGGACTGCGTCGTTTGATTCATTCTCAGATTTAACCTGTTTAGAGCGGTTAACGGAATCAATGTACGGGTAGAAACGCGACCGTTAGGGAGCGTGTTAAATGGCACGCTCCCTAACGGTCGCGTTTCTGTCCATATATTCAACTCTTAATCGCTCTAGATTTTTTCTTGATAAAAACAAATGGCGCGGAAGACTGTTTTCTAAATGTTTTCTGCAATAGTCATTAATTACAAATTTAAGCCGTCGGAAAACATTAGTTTCGCACAATAAACAATTTCATTTCTCGGCAAGCTGTTTTCATTTGCGTCAACTCTTTGAAGCTTGAAAAAGTCGTTGCGTAAAGACGTTAGCAAATTTACGTTGCGGATCATGCTCGTTTACGAGCCGGAGAAACTTATCGAAGTGTTCTCCGTGTATCCGGCGCATATCGTCTGCGTCGAAATTGCGGCAAAATTTACCGAGATGCGGGCGGGCGCCGATTTCTTTGACGAGCTTTTCAGCAGCCGCATAATATTTTTCAAAGCCGTGAGAATCGTTACAAACCAGATTAATCCACATCGAACGGTGCTCGCGCCCGGCTCCTATAAACGTTCGATTGCGACCTCCGGGCGTAAATCTGATTTCGAAAATTCCATAGGGCAGACCTCCGTCGCGGTACATTTCTTCGTAAAGCTTGATAAAAATATCGCAATCATCAAGCGTATTTTTAAACGGAACCGTGAATTCCAGTTCTTGATGGAGGTGATAAATAGTCCGGTTAAAAGCCTTGTTGCTCTCCAACACGAGATTTGTGCCGCGTTTAAAACTATATGAGAAATCCGATAAACGTTCCAGCAAACCCGTATAAGCCATCATATTCCCGAACCAAGCCGAAAGAAGTGCGTCTTTCGAGATGCTTACGAATTCCCGCAACGGACCCAGAAAAGATTTCTTTTTGTCCGTGCAATTCCACGTATTGATTTGGCATTTTTTCGTAAACGGAAAAAGATATAGGCTGAAATGCTTGTTTTTTTGCAAAAGCAGGTCAAGGTTTTCTTTCACAAATCCGAGAGTTGACATCTCGAACTTCTGTTGGACATCAAAACGGGTGACGGCTTTGACTACCACTTCGGAAATAATGCCGACGGCTCCGATTCCGCCGACGGCGGCTTTGAAAAGATCGTCCTCCGGGCGACACACATAAACCTCTCCTTTGCCGTCAATTATTTTAAGACTGACGATTGATTCGTTGACAAAGCCCCAATCTTTGCCGGTTCCGTGAACATCAGTTGACAAAATTCCACCGATACTCTGAGCGTCGTGTGAAGGCAGCGCTTCAAATGCCAAATCTTTATCTAACAGGAGCTTGACGACATCGCGAACTCGCGTTCCGCCTTTGACGCAAATCTGGTCATCCTCCAAATCGTTTCGCTTGACTAGCCCGCAATACCGATCAAGCGAAACCAGGGTCTCGTCCGTTACAACGCCTTCGTTAAAAGAATGTGCAGAACCGAAAACGCGCAGGCTGCGCGAATTTTTAATGAGATTGATTATTTCTTCTTCGGTTGTCGGCTGGGCGAATCTTTGCGGACGGTAGCGGAATTGTCTAATCCAGTTTCTAAAAACGCCTCTGCAAACTCTTCCTTCAAGCCAGATAAAATGCCCGAATGTCAGCGCATAAAGCACGATATTCAGCGTGGTCGTTAGCGCCGCATAAAGATAACTGCGTGATTTCATCGTTTTTTCCTTTCGGAAATTTGCTCATTCAATTGATTTAAATCAGCTTCACCTACCTCAATCTGTTTTTCGATTAGCTGCGGCAAGCTGCTTGAACCGGCGGGTTTATAATATTCAGCTCTGTTTTCGTCATCCGGAACCGGATCCCACTTTCGCGGCACTTTTTCGATTTTTATTGGGTAAATGGTCAATCCTTTGCTGTTGATGCGCAGGCGAAGGAAATTCTTGTAATCCTCAATTTTCAGCGCCGCAAAAGCATCGTTGCTGTGCCTCTTGTAGCGATGGAGCGAAACAAACAAATAAATCCCCATTATTATAGAGCCGATAAAATATCCGCCGATTGGAAAAAAAACAAAGACTGTAAGCACAAACGAAATCAGATTTCGGTTTGTCGGGTCGGTCACATTAAAAATGTTCAGGATATTGAAAACTAAAAAATAGTTGAGCCAGCCGAAAAGAATCACGGCGATTAAATGCGCGACTCCATGCGCTGCGCCGGCGCGAAATTTATATTTCTTATCCTCGGTGTCCGTAAAAAAATAAACGGCAAAGAGCATCAGCAAGATCAATAAGATCGCTAAAGGCTCCCTAGTCAGGTTGTTTAGCAGCGTGAAAAGAGATGTGGAAAGAAACGCCCAGGATAGCTCAAACGAAAAGCCGTAATTTATTTTACCGTGTAATAAAGATGCCAGAATTGCGTAAAAAACGGCAGTCACAACTCCAAACGTTTTGTTGTACCGGATAAATAAGAAGTTTTTCCAATCCTGTTTTCTTGAAACTTCAACTTCGGGATAACTTGTTATCAGAATAGATGATTTCCTTTTCTCATCCTTTTTATTCTTGATTTTTTCATCCGTTTCTACTTTCGGCGGGGCGTTAAAATCGTAATCGTGCGTCGGGTGCAGGAAAGCTCCTCCGCCTCCGGCGGTTATCTTCTGAGTTCCGGCTGTATCTTGAAATCTGCGGTAATGATGCAAATCGCCCGCGAGATAGACTTTAACGTCTATTTTTCGTTCTTCAAAATACCTTTCTATTTCCTGAATGCTTTGTTCTTTTTCATCGAATTTTTCGGTTGGAAGCTCTTCATATTTAATCGCCTTCATCCAATACGGTTCGGGGACGCAGAGAATCACTTTATCGCCCGGTTCCATATTTTCCTCAATGATTGATTCGAAATATTCGAGCTGAGTAACGTCAATGTTATGCGAAAGCTGCAAATCGACTCCGAAAAGCCACCATTTATACGGCAGCTTTAACACGAAATAGCCGCGTTTCTGGCGCGTTCGCCAGCCGCCGGTTTCGGTTTTTTTATCGCAGGCAAATTTGCGGTCGTTAAAAATGTCCGAACAAAAGACCTTTTTAAAAGCAGTCAGGCTATCGTACCAATCGTGGTTGCCGGGAAGCGCGAAAACGTGTGGCTCGGCTTTGAGATTGACGGCTTCATCGGAGGAATTGGTTGAAGCGTTTCCGCCTGCTTTAAAAGCCGCTCGATACGGCGCGACTAATTGATCTTCATATCTTTCGGGGCTGGCGGTCGGATAAACCGCGTCGCCGCCGAAAATCAGAATTTCACCGCGCTTGAGCGGCTCTTCTACTTCATCAACTTTAATGGATTGCTGTGCCAGATAATAAGCTACGGCATATGTCGAATTCCAGCCGTCGCCGACATCGGCGACGTAATCAATCCAAATTTCTTCTCTTTCTCTCTTTTCAAGAACTTCAAAATCGCGGTGTTTTTGATTGCCTATGATACTCTTCGCTTCATCATCGCTCAAACGTCTTAACTCTTTTGAATAATCGAAGAATTTCCCCGAGGTCGGGTCTGCCATTCCTAATCTCGGATCGGCGTATTCACCGACAATGCTTGAGATAACGGTTTTTTTAGCGGTGTCTAAAAGCTGTTTGTAATCATACCAGTCGGTCATTTTCACCTGTTTGATATTTCCCATTTGTTTTAAATCCCTTTTCGGCATATTGACAAAGTTTGGATTAAGAGGACGGCTTCGATTCGGTTTTTCGGAAAGGCTGAAAAGAATCGAAATATGTACTCTTTATCAAATAACGCCCCAAATCCAGTCTAAAACTATCATTGCTTCCAGAGATTTCAATCAAAAATTGTTTGTGCCGCTTTGTTTGATACTTTCGGCTTCGATTTCCCGCGTTACCGAATAGAGTCCTGAATTTTTCCGCGACAATTTAAAGGCAAAAGAAAGTTATGCAGGCAATTCTCCCAAGCGCAAAGTCTTCCGAAAGCAAACAAACGACAAAGCTGCATTTACGAATCACATTTCCCTATTTGCTAACATTACTAGCGCTGATGATTTGCTCAGGGGAATTGCACGAACAGGTTCACATCACAACCGGCTATTTCGTTTGCGGCGGCTACGGCGCGCGCGATTTTAACGTTTGGCGCACCGCCGAACCCTGCGCCGCGCCGTCACTCGCATTTTTGGCGACGCTTGCCGGACCGCTCTGGAGCTACCTGTTGATATGGACGGGCGCTGGCTTGCTCATCAAAGCAAAATCCGCCGCTTATCAAACAATCGGTTTTTCGCTCGTTTTTGCGCCTCTGCCGTTCGCGCGAATTTTTACCGCCGTAATGGGCGGCGGAGATGAAAAAGTTGTTTTGCGCGCTTTGTCCGGCGGTGCGCTCGATGCCGTAACGGTGAAAATTTTAGCCGCTGTTCTGGTCACTGCAATTTGTCTGCCGCCGATTGTGATTGCGTGGCGCAGCATCGGCAACCGTTTTGCGATTTTATATCCAATCGGGTTTTCGGTTTTGCCGTTAATCGTTCTCGGCTTGTATGTTCTGACGTTCTTAAACGGCTTATTAGCGAAAGGCTTTTTACCCTCGGTCACGATTTTGGGAACTCCGACTTTGATTCTGCTGCATTTCGCGCTGATGGCGACGTTGCTTGCATTTGGACGCAAGCGGCTGCTCGAATTAAATCGAGATCACAACGCATCTTTTCACGGCTTAAAATAATAAAATTTGTAAAATTTCAAACCTTGGCTGAACAAAGTCTTACCAAACGTCGCTTTCAATCAAAGTTTCATAAGTGTCGGCTTTTCTGATTAATTCAACGCCGCCGCTTTCGCGGATCAAAACAGCCGCCGGCAGCGGGCGACCGTTATACGGAAACATCTGCGCGTAAGAATAAGCGCCGATGTTGAACAAAGCCAGAACTTCGCCCGGTCCGACGTTTTCCGGCAGCAAGCGATAATCGGGCAAACGGCGCGTGCCTTCGATGTCGAAATAAACGTCGCCGCCATCGCACAAAGGTCCGGCGAGCTTGTACGGGGTTTCGTGTTTTTCAGCGGCGCGGCTCGCCGAAATCAAATGGTAGTACCATTTATAATTGTTCATCGAAAGCAGCAGATTATAGCCCGCATCAGTCAAAAGCCAGGAGTCGAGTACTGAATGCGGAATGCGGATTCCGCAATCCGCATTGCTTAAAGGTCTTTCCTTTTTATTTCGGACGGTAGTTAAAAGAATTCCGGCATCGGCGATAACGCTTCTGCCCGGTTCGAGCAAAATTGTCAGATTTTCCAGTAAATGCAAAGCGTCCGAACTTTCAGCCGCGCCTCTGACGACTCGCATCGCCGCCGTTAAAACTTCTGCCGGTTCTAAATCGGCGGCAAAAAGATATTGTCTTTCTGCCGGCAAACCCGAAAGATTCGCCGCGTCGAGCGCGTAATTGGTCGGAAAGCCGCCGCCCAAGTTTAAATGTTCAAGCCGAATTCCGGTTTCGTCGGAAATTTCTTTTAAAACCTTAAAAAGTTTCAGAAACGCTTCGGCAAACGGCGCGGCATCGGGCGTTTGCGAGCCTAAATGCAGATGAATCCCTCGAAGGCGAACAAACTCGGATTTTCCGAAACGACGGAAACACTCGAAAACTTCTTCCGAGAGCATTCCGAATTTCGAGGTCAGCATTGCGGTTTGCAGACCGTGCATCGTATCGGTTTCGATTTCCGGCACGAGCCGCAAGCTGACGTTTGCCGGTTTGTTCAATTGACGAGCCACTTTTTCGATTTGCTCGACTTCAAAAACCGAATCGGCTTGGATCGCGTAAATTCCAGCCCGAATCGCGTCGGCGTGTTCGTCTTCGGTCTTGCTCGTCCCGTTAAAAATAATCTGTTCCGGGCGAAAACCGATTTTTAATGCTTTAAAAAGCTCGCCGCCGCTGTTGGTTTCAATGTCCGCGCCAGCTTCTTTGACCGCGCGCAAAATCGCCATATTGGAATTGGCTTTTGCTGCGTAACAAACTTTGAGCGGCAGACCGCCGAGCGCCGTTTCGGCGCGCTTTAAGCGTTTGACGTTATGCCGAATCCGCTGTTCGGAAAAAACATAAAGCGGCGATTGATACGCCGAAACGAGTTCGAGCGCATCAACGCCGCCGATGGCGAGTCGATTGTTTTTGATTTCGAGAAAACCCGGAATCGCCCAAGCCGGGCGATTTGCATTCAAATCTTGAGACATTTTGCCCTTCGCGTCGAATAAAATTGAACCTGCGGTTCGATTTTATTCTAACACTTCGTTTCCGTCGTTGTATTTTGAACGCGAGACATAAGGCGGGAGGAAGTTAAATGCCGAGTCCGAGCGCATAATAAAGCATCATCAAAACCGCAACGACGACGAAAACAACGTTGTCGCCCAAAACTTCAAAAAAAGTTTCAACCAATAAATTAAATCTGCTGCGAATCTTTTCCATAAAACTCCGAATTAAAGATGAAAATTGCCCGCGCGTGACAAATTCTCAGAGTCCAAAATTTATTTTCAGACCGAAAATTCGTTTAATTTGAAATTGTTTTTGCTTTTTTGTCTCTCAGCGGGGAGCTACCGGACTTGAGCGTTTTGAAATTTCAAGTCTAGCGGGCTTGAAATCCATTTTGATTATGAACAAAAACGTGAGCGAAAATCAAGCGTTAATAGAAAATTCGACAATTTACGGCGTTACCCGGCACGATCCGATTTAGCACGATTCGTGAAAAACGAAAAGCGAGCACCCATGCCCGCCGGTGTTTAACTGGTAAATGTCCAATCAGAAATTTTCAGACAATTCTTTATGGTTATTTGAAAATTTTGTGACTACTGCTATAAGAAAAATAAACCCGATTTCTCGGTATGAACAAACTCCAAGATCGAGCGAATTCTTTAGAACACATAAAGTCTGCCTAAAATTAAAAAACCCCACTCTCTTGAGAAAGGGGGTTTCTTTATTTATTATAGCTTCACTTTTTCGGCTTACTGCCTAAAACAATGTAACTGGAAGATAAAATTCTGACCGGACTCTATGCTTGGACGCCTTTATACTGTGAGGATAAATTACTTCACTTCTTCCGTATTTTAGCAAAAGAAACGCGGTTAATTTCATTAGGCGTACATCTCAATGCAAGGTAAATAGAAACTTTTTCATAATCGAGGCTGTGTACAGAACTACACCCTGCACCGGAAACCATTTCACGGACAAATTTGCCACGTTGAATTAATGGGATAATTTCATCAATAATTTCCGTAGCTGTTTCCAGAGACATTGTTTCATCTTCAGATTTAGTGTCCTCTTTTTTTAGAGAAGACTGTGGAGCTACCATGAATTCTTGCGCTTGTTTTTCTTCTGAGTAGAGAACAGTCATAACTATGTCTGGACGCACTATATATACGCCATTATCAGGCGAACCATATTTGAGGCGAAATTCATCGCGAGTTTGCCCAAAGATTATAACCGAAAATGACATTACGGCGAACAAAATCACTAATTTGCTTTTAAATAACATCGAAAACCCTCCAAATATATTTGTGAAACTAACCAACCATATCTTCATTGGCACTTAACTGAAACACTAATATCATTGCCATTTGTCATGTTACCGCATCCATTCATACCTGTAAAAACCCAATTGTTTGTTTTAACAGTAGGACTGACATTATTTGAAATGGGCGTAAATAATTCTTGAGTAAATGACGACGAACTAAACATGCCAGACGCACACGCGCCGATTGGTTTATCTGTAAAAGTACCGTCACTCTCTGTCATGTCACCTGCAACAACTGATGTATTAAGCTGGTCAGGCGCTGAAGATTGCCCATTTGTCATTCGGTTAACTAAATTCTCTTTGATAGGAACAGCAGCCTTAATTTCAACAGGTGTTGAGTTTTGGTCAAGAACTTGATAGCGAACGCTAATCTGAAATCCAAATGGCATGCTTTCTGGGCACCCATTGCGCAAGTAGTTATTTCCTGTATAGGCTCCCTTAGATAAAACCTTAAGCGACGTTGGAATCTGCACAAAAAAGTTCATAGGATTGCTTGTTCCTTGTGAGATTACTTTTATAGAGCGGTTACCGCCGGTTGCATTTGCAGCGATTGCTAAATCAGCAACCACCTGTGTGGAAGTCCTACTAACTATGGTAGCATTAATATTAAAACCAACATCTAAGGTTAAACCGGGACGGAATCTACTTCCAGTAATTGTTATACGAGTCGTTTGACCCACTACACCTTTGTTTGGCGATATATTATTGATTGCAGGTTTCACTTCCATTGGATCGCAATTGCCAAAGCTGGTTTTCTCTGTGCTGCCTAAAATAAGGTAACTGGAAGATAAAATCCTGACCGGAGTTGTTGCCATAAAGCTGAAAGCATTCGGATAAGGATATTGTATTTGTCCTGAATAAGAATAGTAATTGTAAGCATCGTAATAACCGCTCACAAAACTTCCCTCATAGTAATAGCTATTGACATAATAAGATAGAAGCGCTCGATGATCACTGAAAACTCTATACTCGCCGCAGCCGGTTCCTGCCGCCTGTAAATTCAATTCTGCCGTGTAGCTTGTTCCTCCGGTAAAATTACTGGTTAATTGAGTTCCATCCGGGTCATAAAGCGCAGAATAAAGATATGTCTGGTAATAACCCTGACCGCCGTATGATGAATAAGTATATGAGTAACTGGTAACTATATTTGTAGCCGCGTCGTAATCAATCGTCGAATAGGCGCTGGTGTACTGACCGCTTTGCCCTCTAGCGTTCTGCTCCGCCAAAATCAATAGGGAAAAACCAAGTAACGCGAGTACGAAGAACTGTTTTTTCATAACTTAAATCTCCTGTAACAATCAACGGCACAATAAACCTGCGGAAATTATGTTTTATTTAAGAATTATTGGTTTTGTGACGATGTATTTCCGCCGATTTCATCATTGACAAAAGCATCAAAACGAGCAAAATCCGCCTCACCGAACATTCTTCTCAATTGCTCGCGATAACGCAGAATTGTTGCTTCGCGCTGTTGTTGTAAAACGTTAATCTCTTGCGGCAAAGCGGGCGGCGCAACGCCCGGAGGCAACTGTCCCGGAGGATATTGCGCGTGAAAAGCGTCAATTATTATTTTTGCTTTCTCATCGAGCATTTTTAACTCGCGTTCGTTATTAGTAGCAATCGAAGTCAGAGCCTGCAATTGCCCGGAATTTAACCCGGCTTTAGCTTGAAACCGAGTTGCAGCGGGCGTTTCTTTGATAGCTGACAAATGATGAAATAGAAAATAGTATCGAACGTGTTCCGGTAATCCAGCGCGCTGCTGCTGCGCGGTCGAAACTGCGCTCTGTTTTGCTGATATTACGTTCTGTTTCGGTGATTCGGTGATTACAAATTGCGGAGGTTTTAATGTTTCAAAAAGATTCTTTGTATTGACGGTTAAACCCAATGCGGTAATTGAAAGACATCCGATTACCAGTAAAATCGGAAAGCGAAGCTTTTTCATAGATACTTCTCCTAAAGCTGAGAATTGTT
>DASVQU010000031.1:0-87472 GCA_036388995.1 Pyrinomonadaceae bacterium
CTTCCCTTTCTGTTTTGTGAACGAGAAATTCTTAAAATCAATTTGCCGAATATCATTTGCAGAGTTATCAGCAGGAGTTCCGCTTTGAGAAGTTCCTTGACCATAAGCGATGCTCAGGAAGCATGACAATATGAGCGTCAATCCTGTAAATCTGATGTTATTCATAGATTCGTCTCCTTTCGATATAGATAGCTCCAACAATGATTATTATTAATGCCATGCGCGGCACTATACAACAAAACTAAAAAAGGGAAAAATCAATCTCCCTTCTCCCGAAAAGGAGGTGCAGAAAGCAGTTAAAACAAAAGTAGCCGTCGAGCCGTAATATATGTTGAAGATACGATTTCATCGCCCATTTATGGAGATTTTATATGGCGGAACTCATTGAAGAAGTGGATGGGAGCAGTGGGATTTCACGCACCGAACATGCTTTAAGAAGTGTGCTCAACAGCGACATTGAAAGTGTGCGTCAAAGCCTTATACATGCGCTGGATAGAATAGGCTACAAAGTGATTTCCGAAGAACCTCTTTATGCGCGGCGCAGGGCGCGTGGATGGGCGGCTTACTATTGTTCAGCAGATATTCTTGAGTATCCTATCAAGCTGTCAATCGGACTTAAGCAGTTAAGCCCGAACGTTACGCTCGCCACTTTCGATTATGTGGTCGAGCATTTTGGCGTAGTGTCTTTTAAAGGCGACCAGCAGACGCTTAAGCGGGAGGCGGAAGCCATAATTGCTCTTGCCACCTCAGGCGCGACTTCATCGATTTGCACCGCGTGTCGAACAAAGCAGAATATCGAGGCGCGATTTTGTCGCATTTGCGGCGCGCCAAATGTAGGAGGAGACCCTGCGGAGCTTGAAGTGTTGCGGCTGACAGCCGGGACGCGCGCAGGACATCATCTCATCACCGCTGGAGCTATATGGGCAGCCGTGAATTTGCTTGTTGCCCTGTTATTTATCTTTCTAAGTGCTAAAGCGGTCGGGTTTGCTACGGGGTTTCTGCTAACTCAGGTAGTTGCGGGATTGCTCATATTGTTTTGGGGCGTGTACTATTTATACCGAACGCTCAATCCAGACTTATCTAAACCGCCAATATTACCTGTTAGTGTACGGCAGGCAGAATTTCCAAAGGAGGCTCCTACTTTTCTATCTTTGCCGGCTCAGACATCCGTTACTGAAGGAACCACGGGATTACTACTGGAGAATCTAAAGGAAAGAGAGAAAGAACCTGTGTATCCTAAGAGAAGAGATACTTCACCGATTGAATAGATAAAGAGGATCGTATAATTGACGGCGCGCACAACGAATCATTGAACGCGAGCGCGAAAACATCCGCTTTTATAACGCGATAGCAAAAGAATGAGTTTAACGGCTCACTCTTTTTTAAAAACTTGTCCGATGCGCCTTTATTTCTTTAGCTTTTGCCTGCTAAGCCATTTATAAAGTTCCGGGTCTGAAAAGGCTTTTAGCAAAGCATCATTATGGTCGGTCTTTGGATACTCCGTATAGTTTACGCTTTTACTGCCGTTCCGCTTTAAAGCCGCAACTATATTTCTCGATTCTTTGACGGAAATAGATTCGTCATCTGCGCCGTGAAAGACCCAAACCGGAGTGTCGCCAATTTTTTTGGCAAGCTCGTCATACGGATTCGGCGCATTCAAAATGTCAACTATTTGTTTGGGAAAGAGCAGTTTTGCAACCGGCGGCAGCTCAAATGGAGGCACGATTCCGCCAGCAATCGGAACGAGCGCGGCAAATTTTTGGGGATGCAAAACAGCAGATGTCCAGGTTCCGTAACCGCCGAGCGAATGTCCCGCCAGATATACCTTTTGCGCATCGCCGTTAAATTCTGCAATCGTCTGGTCAAGAGCTTTGACGGCTTGTTCCGTTTGCTCCCCAATCCAAAAAGAATTGGGACGTGCTTGCGGAAAGACAATGATAAAATTAAATAATTTAGGTTGTAGATTGATAAACTTATCAAAATTCTTGATTTGTTTTTCGTTGTCCGTGCCGTTCGCTCCGTTATTGTGCAGATAGAGCATAACGGGCAGTTTCTTTTTCGGATTACGATCTTTCGGAAGATAAACCCGATAACCGTAAGTTTCCGCTTCGAGTTTGACTTCGCGTTTGAGAAACAGCGAATTGTCTTGCGCATGGGCAAAGCTGCCGCAGAGCAACAAAGCAATAAACAAAATCCAATTCGAATATGCTTTTGCTGTTTTTGAAATTTCTTTTCCGTAATCCGGACAGCTTATTAACGCCATGCGCGGCACTATACAGCAAAACTTAAAAAGTGAGAACCCCATTCTCCCTTTCACCGATTTGAATTTAACCAAACTCAAGCCGCCGACAGCCGCCCGTTTTATCTACCGAAGAATTTCGGATCCATCAAATACCAGTTATATAATCCAACTAATAATCCGATTCCCATTACCAGCAGGACAATGATTTTATCTTTCGTTGTTTCAGGCTTTCCCATTTTACCCGGAAACAGCAACAGAAAAATCCCGCCCACCAATCCGAGAGGAGCGAATGCGGCAAGTTTCGTTGAATAGCTGCCTTCTGCGTTCAACTGCTGCCAGTTGTAATAAGTTAGGCAGCTAAAAAGCAGAATAAGCGCTAATGCGAAAAGGCGAGCATTCAAATGACGCATAAATCTTATCTAGGCTCCAGGCAATTTATTAAAGGCATAACGCGCCGGATTCTACTGCAAAAAAGAAAGGTGCGTCAATTGATTGGACGCGCTTTTTTTCGAGATTCCTCAGTTCGATAATTCGATAAGCGGATCTCACTACCAAACTTTTCGCGTTTGACTGTTAAGATAATTTTGAAATTAGAAAAGGCATCAAATTGATGCCTTTTGCTTTTTTTTAGTATGTATCTAAAAATGTATCTATCACTTGCTCACACCGAGTACCATTGAGTAAATGAAGTGTTTCAAAAAACTAATCAAAGCAGCCCTTTGCTAATCGGTGTGATTCAGTGATTTTAATTATAGATGAACGGACACGAAATAAGACGCAAATTTTTAGAATATTTTGAACGCAACAGACACAAAATCGTCCATTCTGCGCCGCTCTTACCGGCAAACGACCCGACGCTGCTTTTCACAAACGCGGGAATGAATCAATTCAAAGACGTTTTCCTCGGCAACGAAAAACGCGATTACACGCGCGCCGCTTCAAGCCAAAAATGTATTCGCGCAGGCGGCAAGCATAACGATTTGGACGAAGTAGGGAAAACCGCCCGGCATCATACGTTTTTTGAAATGCTGGGGAATTTCTCGTTCGGCGATTATTTCAAACGCGACGCGATTCATTTTGCGTGGGATTTTCTAGTCAACGAACTGAAATTAGAGCCACAGCGTCTCTGGTTTTCGTATTTTGGCGGCGACGATGAAGTTCCGGCTGACGAGGAAGCGCGCCAATTATGGATTGAAGTTGGAGCAGCACCTGAAAGAGTTTTGCCGTTCGGGCGCAAAGACAATTTCTGGCAAATGGGCGACGAAGGACCTTGCGGACCGTGTTCGGAAATTCATTATTACATGGGTGACGAACCGGAAAATCCTGAAAAGAATCGTGCCGATTTGATTAACGCTGATGACGGCGACACGACGATGGAAATCTGGAATCTCGTGTTTATGCAGTTCAACCGAACGGGAGTCGGCGAAAAGGGCGCAGACGGCAAATTCACGCAATTCGATTTAACCCCGCTTCCCGCGCCTTCGGTTGACACGGGCGGTGGTTTGGAGCGTTTCGCCGCAGTTTTGCAGGGCGTCAAAACCAATTACGACACCGATTTGGTTTTGCCGATTATCCAATATACGGCTGGACTCGCGGACAGACATTACGAATACGACACGACCGAAGGTTTTGCGATGCGCGTCGTAGCCGACCACGCCCGCGCGACAGCGTTCGCCATCGCCGACGGAATTTTGCCCGGCAATGAAGGGCGCAACTACGTTCTCCGAAAAATTATGCGCCGCGCCATTTATCACGGGCGCGAACACCTCGGTTTTTCCGATTTGTTTTTCAATCAAGTCTGTGATTTTGTCATTGACCGGATGAAAGACGCTTATCCAGAACTTGAAGCACAGCGCGATTTTATCGGCAAAATGGTGCGGCTCGAAGAAGAACGATTTGGCAATACGCTGACAGTTGGGTTGAAAAGGCTGGAAGAATTAATGCAAAAGCGTTTAACGACATGGGAAGTTGACGGAGTAAATGACATAAGCGCTGGAACAATTCCTTTATCCGAATTAGCAAAGTTGTATGACACATACGGAACTCCAATTGACCTTATCTATTTTATTTTAAATACAGATGTTAGAGGAAAACACAGAGTTTCAAGAGAGGAAAAGTGGAAAGTTTATGATGAAAATTCAAATCATTCATTTGTAGTTTCTGAGATTTCCGAAGAGCAATTTAGAAAAGAATTTGAAAATGAACTTCGTGAAATTCAGAAACAAAATGGGATTGGTCAAACAAAACAAAGCGAAAAAATTAATCCAATTTATGTTGGTTTGGAAAGAACTTCAGTTCGATCGGAGTTTCGCGGTTATGAAGTAACGGCTGTCGAAAATGCGGAAGTTGTAGCTTTGATTAAAAACGATGAGCGCGTCGAAGTTTTAAATGAAGGCGACGAAGGTTTGATTGTTTTGAACGAAACGCCTTTTTACGCCGAATCGGGCGGGCAAGTCGGCGACACGGGAATTCTTGTCAGTACCGGGAGCGGTAGCGACCGGGTAATCTCGCAAAACCCGGTCGCTACCGCTCCCGGTACTGACTTTCGGGCGCGCGTTCTCGATTGTTTCGCGCCGATGGGCGGAATTATTTTGCACAAATCAAAAGTCGAGCGCGGCTCGGTGAAAGTCGGCGACACCGTAACAGCGCAGGTTGATGCTGAAAAACGCGATGCGACGCGGCGCAATCACACGGCGACGCATTTGGTTCACGCTGCTTTGCGCGAGGTTTTGGGAACGCACGTCAAACAAGCCGGTTCGGTTGTCGCGCCGAATTATCTGCGTTTTGATTTCACGCATTATCAAGCGTTGACCGAAAGCGAAATCAAGGAAATCGAAACAATCGTTAACCGCGAAATTTTAAAAAACGACGCGGTGAATACCGATTTGATGTCAATCGAAGAAGCAATGCAGACGGGAGCGATGGCTTTGTTCGGGGAAAAATACGGCTCGACAGTGCGCGTTTTGCGAATTGGCGAAGGCGCTTTTTCCAAAGAATTATGCGGCGGAACTCACGTTCGCGCGACCGGCGACATCGGCTCGTTTAAAATTGTTGCGGACGAAGCGATTGCGTCTGGCGTGCGCCGAATCCGCGCAATTACCGGCTTTGACGCTTTCGAGCGTTTCCGCGAAGACGAAAAACTGATTGAAAAATCTCTCGGCGTTTTGCGGACACAGCGCGACCAATTACCGACGGCAATCGAAAAATTGCAGGAAGAATTAAAACGCACGCGGCGCGAAGTCGAAGATTTGAAAATGAAGATTGCGACCGGCGCAATCGGAAACGGCTCGGCAAACGGCGACGAAGCGCGGGAAATCAACGGCGTCAAAGTTCTGGCAAAAGCCGTCGAAGGTCTCGATTCTTCGGCGATGCGAAACCTTTCGGACACTTTGTTGTCGAAATTAAAATCCGGCGTCGTCGTTTTGGGACGCAAAGACGACGCGAAAGTATCGTTTATTGTGCGCTCGTCCGAAGACGTTAAAAATAAAATTCCCGCCGGACAGATTATCAAAGAAATCGCGCCTATTGTCGGCGGGCGCGGTGGCGGCAAACCCGATATGGCTGAAGGCGGCGGAAATCAGCCGGAAAAATTAGACGAAGCGTTGAACGCGAGCTACGGCGTTATCGAAAGATTGTCGCAAAATTAATCGTCTATTCTTCGGATAAAATTAATATAAAGTAAAAGACCGGAGCGCAATTATCATCGCTTGCGCTCCGGTCTTTTATATTGCGCTTCACTTTAAATTTATTGTTGCAAGATTGAAAATTTTATGTTAAATGTTATCGCTAACACACGACGCAGTGATTCATTCAAAAAAAAACCTGGAGAAGAAAAAACAGCCGACTATCAGTGACGTGGCGGCGATTGCGGGCGTGACTTCAATGACCGTCTCGCGTGTTCTCAACCGCAACGGCTATGTCAGCGAGGAAACGCGGGAAAAGGTTTTGCGAGCGATTCAGGAAAGCAGTTATCGGCGAAACGGTTTGGCGCGCGGTTTGAAACGGCAGCGAACCGATACCATCGGTTTGATTCTCGGTGACATCGCTAATCCTTACGCCGCGGAATTAGCGCGCGCCGTGCGTGATGTTTGCTCTGGAAAAGGCTACAACCTGTTTATCTGTGTCAGCGAGCATACGGCGAGGGAAGATGTTGCGGCTTTGTCTGCGCTCGCAGATCACTGTGTTGACGGAATAATCGTTGCGACCAGATCGAACCGCGCCGGTGACGAGCAATTATTAAAATTGATTGAAAGCGGAATGCCCGTCGCGCTCGTCGGTCGCGATTTTCATCACGAACAAGCGGATTGGATTTCCGCAGACAATTTCACAGGCGGTTTTGAAGCAACGCAGCATTTGATTGACTTGGGGCACGAAAGAATCGGTTTTATCGGCACAAGCGCGGCGAGCGGCTCGAATCTGAAACGATTTCAGGGCTACAAAGCCGCACTCGAAAAAAATAATCTGCCGTTTGAAGAAAGATTCGTTACCGGGCGAGCCGTCGCCGACGATGACGCGCCCGGTTATTCGACCGAACGGCTCGGTTACGAAGCGATGAAACGGCTGCTTGTTTTGCCAAATCGTCCGACCGCCGTTTTCGCGCGCAATGATTTTACCGCCATCGGCGCCGTTAGCGCGATTAAAGAAGCCGGATTGCAAATTCCGCAAGACATCGCAATTGTCGGATTTGACGATATTCCGTTGACGATTCACACCGCGCCGCCTTTGACGTCTGTTCGTCAGCCGACGAGACGGCAAGGTCAAATCGCCGCCGAATTTTTACTTCGCCGGATTGAGGCAAACGAACCGCTCGAACGCAAAGAGCGCGTTCTTGAATGCGAATTGATTGTGCGCGGCTCGACCGTCGCTTAGATTTAAATAAACGGCTGTTCTCATTTTTGTTTGGCAATTAATCTGCCGATTCGATGTGTTATCGCTAACACAGGATAAACGAATAGATGTTAAAACAACTATTTACAATCGGATTTCTCTTTTGTCTTTTAAATTTGTCGTTGGCAGATTCGATTACCGCTGTTTCGGCTCGTGAGTCTAAAGATGAAAAGATTCCGGCGTTTGAAGAGTTGTTGAAGCGTCCGGTCAAGCTTCGCTCAGAGCTTGCGGGAAAGCATCCGCGTTTGTTTTTTTCGGCTGCGGAATTAAACGGTTTGCGCGAAAAGGCAAAAGGCGCGCAGCGCGAGTTATGGCAGGGCGTTTTGAAAAACGTGCGAGCGGTTAGACAAAATCCGCCCGCTCCGGGCGATCCGATGCTCGACCGAAGCGGCGTTGAGCAAAAACCGGGAGACATTTCGCAATATGCGGTGGCGTTTGCCATTGCCGAAGCGAGCTTTGTTTATGCGGTTGAAGGGGACGAAAAACATCTCGAAGCTGCAAAAAAATGGTTGTTTGCGGCTTGCAAATACGAGCCTTGGGGCTACAGTTTTCGGACGCCGAATGTTGATTTACCGCCAGCACATCTGCTCTATGCGGTCGCGTTTGCTTACGACGTTCTATTTGACCGCCTTACTGTGGACGAACGTCGCTTTGTCAAAGAAAAGCTGATCAAACAGGCGCGTTTGATGTACGAATATTTCAAATACAAACCAAAGAAACGTTACGCTTACAGTCAAAACCACACTTCGATTCCGATGGCTGGTTTGGCGATGGCGGCTTACGTTTTGATGGACGAAACCGACGAAGCGCAGGATTGGGCGCGGCTGGCGCGAGCAATCTACGACCGCGTTTTAACGACGTTCGGCACGGATGGTTATTTTTACGAAGGCTTTCATTATTTTACTTTCAGTTTCCGCTGGACAATTCGTTATCTCGACGTTCATCGGCGCGCGACGGGCGAAGATTTGTATCCGCAGATGCGCGAGCGTTTTCTGCCTTTGAAATATTACGTCGCGCATTCGATTTTGCCCGACGGCAAAACGGTTTTCGATTTTGCAGATACCGGCGACGGCGCTGAAAATCGCGTTGCCAATCATAGAACCGAGACTTTGTACGGCGATTGGGAAATTTTGTATCGGCTGGCGAGCGTTTATCGAGACGCAGAAATGCAGGCTGTCGCCGAACGAGTAGGCAAAACCGGGAATTTTCCGAATCGGGAAAATTTCTGGGCGTTGCTGAATTTCGACGATTCGATCAAGCCTGCGGCGATGTCGAGCATTCCTACCAGTTATCATTTTACAGACAACGACACGGCGTTTTGGCGGTCGGATTGGTCGGAAAAAGCGACCGCATTCGCCTTTCGCTCGGCGCCGCCCGAAGGTCATCACGCCACGAAATTAATTTCAAAAATCCCCGATTGGCGGCAGAGCACCGGACACGCGCACCCGGACGCGAACAGCTTTATCATCTGGGCTGGCGGAAAATATCTGACCGGCGACACGGGTTATACGGGCAAAAAAATGACCGACGACCATAACACGGTTTTAATCAACAATCGCGGTCAGGAAAAGGACGGGCGACACGAAGTTTTCAAAGAAGTCGCGCCCGAACGTCTGGACAAAATCCGAATCGCCGAATTTCAAGCCGCGCCCGAATTTTTCTACGCTCGCGGCGAAGCGGCGGCAGCTTATTACACGGATTTAAACGTGCAGAAATTTGACCGGCATTTTTTGTATGTAGCGCCCGACTATTTCATCGTCTGGGACGAACTGGAAACAAAAAATCCCTCTGAGTTTTCGTTTCTTTTAAACGCGGATCGCGACATTAAAATTTCGTCCGAAACGACGGCGGAAATCGTTAATGAGCAAACGGGTTTGCGCGTGATTCGCATTTCGCCGCTTCCGGCAAAATCGGCAATCGCGCCGCAAATGCTGATGGCGCGCGGTCGTCCCGGCAGCATCGAGCAAGGTACGGAAGAACAGCGCGGCGTTCAACTGCAAACCGTCACGACGGAGAAACGCGAAAAAATTGATTTTCTTCATTTTTTACAGCCGTTTGCGGTCAATGACAAAACTTCCGCGCCTAAAATTTCGGCGGTCGAAAACGGTTTGAAAATCTCGTGGGCAAACGGCGCGGAAGATTTTGTCTCGCTCAAAACGGGCGCGCGTTTCGTCGAGCGAAGACGAAAAAACGGCGAGTCGAAAAGATTGGTTTTACAAAATGGCGGAAATGGAAAAAACGGCAAATAACGGCTGCGATTATAACTAAATGCAAGAAACAAAAAGAGACAATTCGGCGATTGAATCCGGCTTCAAGCTCTCCGGTTTGCGCTGGTGGATCATCGGTTTGATATTTTTCGTCACGCTGATCAACTACATTGACCGTCTCACGATCTCGGTTCTCGCGCCTGTTATTACAAAAGATTTGGGATTGTCGAATACCGAGTTTGGAACGATTACGACCTGGTTTTTACTCGCCTACACGATTTCGCAAGCTGTTTCGGGCAAATTTTATGACCGCGTCGGAAACAAGATCGGTTTTATTTTTTCGGTCGTTTTATGGTCAATAGCCGCAATTCTTCACGCATTTGCGGGCGGTTTGGCGTCTTTGAGCGTCTTTCGTTTTATTTTGGGATTCGGCGAAGCCGGAAATTTTCCTGGCGCGGCGAAAGTCAACGCCGAATGGTTTCCGCAGCGCGAGCGCGCGTTGGCGCAGGGCATTTTTAATTCCGGCGTCGCATTGGGTTCAATCGTCGCGCCGCCTTTGATTATTTGGCTGCAACTCAATTTCGGTTGGAAAACTACTTTCATTGCTACCGGCGCGCTCGGTTTTTTGTGGCTCGTTTTCTGGGTGATTTTATATAAACCGCGCGAGGAACATCCCTGGCTTACCGAAAATGAGCGCGATGTAATCGAATCGGAAGAAAAACAACCGGAAAATCCGCAAACCGCAAATCGCAAACCGCAATCTTACGCAAGCCTGCTCGGTTACAAGCAAACGTGGGCGATTGTGCTGGCGCGTTTTCTCGGCGATCCGGTGTGGTGGCTTTATATTACGTGGCTGCCGAAATATTTGTACGACGCTCGCGGGTTCGATTTGAAACAAATCGGGCTATTCGCGTGGGTTCCGTTTGTCGCGGCAGGCTTGGGCAGTGTTTTTGGCGGCTGGCTCGCCGGATATTTTATCGGTCGCGGTTGGTCTGTTGACCGAGCGCGCAAAGTCATTATCGGTTTTTCATCTTTATTGACGCCCGCCGGAATCATTGCGGCTTATACATCGGATGCGATGCTCGCGCTGGCGATGATCAGCGTCGTTTTGTTCGGTTTTCAGGTTTGGATCAACAACGTCCAAACGCTGCCTTCGGATTTTTTCCCGAAGACGGCGGTCGGTTCTGTTGCAGGCTTGGGCGGAATGGGCGCGGGCGTCGGCTCTATGATTTTTATTTTTACGACCGGCTGGGTTGTTGACAGTTTTTCGTATGTGCCGATTTTGGTTGCAGCAGGTTTGTTGGTGCCTTTGGGAACGATGGTTTTGTTCGCCCTGTCAGGCAGAATTCAAAAAGTACAAGCAAATTATTAAGGAGACAAAATGAATATTAAATTTGATTTTTCGGGGAAAGTCGCGCTCGTCACCGGCGCGTCTTCCGGCATCGGGCGGGCGACCGCAGAGCTTTTCGGCGCGTCCGGCGCATCGGTGGCTATCGTTTATCACCGCAATGAACGAGGGGCGAATGAAACAATTGAAAAAATCAGAGAGGGCGGTGCTCGCGCGATTGCGATTCAAGCCGATTTCACCCGTAACGCTGATGTTTTCGCCGCTGTCGAGCGTACGCAAAACGAGCTGGGCGCGGTTGACGTTTTAATCAACAATGCAGGCTCGCTCGTCGAACGTTTGCGAACGGCTGATTTGACCGAAGAACGTTGGGACGAAGTTTTCGCCCTGAACACGAAATCGGCTTTTTTCGCCGCCAAAGCCGTTATTCCGGCGATGCTCGAAAAAGGCGCGGGCGTTATCGTCAACGTCTCTTCGATAGCGGGGCGCAACGGCGGCGCTCTCGGTTCGATTCATTACTCGGCGGCAAAAGGCGCGGTGATTACGATGACCAAAGGCTTGGCGAAAGAATTTGCGGCGAGCGGGATTCGCGTCAATGCTGTGTCGCCCGGCGTGATTGACACGCCGTTTCACGAAACTTTCTCGACGCCCGAAGCAATGCTCAATTTTGCGAAAATCATACCGCAGGGGCGGGTTGGAACAAGCGCGGAGGTTGCCGCCGTTATTGCATTTCTGGCATCGGACGCCGCCAGTTATTTGTGCGGCGAGACGATTGAAATCAACGGCGGAATGATAATGGATTAAAAGTTTCGGCAGGTATTGGAGAAATCAGGAGAGTATTATGAACAGACAAAATAAATTTTGGCGGGCAATTTTCGGATTAGCGTTAACTATTCTCATTTTGTCGCCGAATGTGTTATCGCAAACATTTAAAGCAACAGTCGTCGGGCAGGTCGTTGACGCTAACGGCGCAGCGGTTCCCAATGCCGCCGTTACGATCACTTCGCCTGCGACCAATCAAAGTCAAACCGCGACGACCGACAGCGAAGGAAATTATCAATTTTCTCAACTCGATCCGGGGACTTACACCCTGCGCATTGAAGCGACCAATTTCAAAGCCCTCGTCCAAACCGACGTTGTTTTGGAAACGAATCAGAGCTTGCGGCTCAATCTGACGCTCCAAGCCGGAAACGTGCAGGAAACCGTCACCGTGCAAGCGGAAACTCCGGTCGTCAACACTGAAACATCATCAAAAGGCGAGGTCATCACCCCGCGTCAGGTTCAGGATTTGCCGCTCAACGGGCGCAATTTTACGGATTTGGCGCTGCTCGCGCCCGGCGTTTATCGCCGTCCGGCGGACGACGATCAGGGCGAAGGCTTGGCGACTGCGGGAACGAGAACCGACGCCTCGAATTTTATTCTCGACGGCACTAATAACCGCAACGACCGCAACAGCGGCGTCGGCGTCAACACTTCGGTTGATTCGATTCGGGAATTCAAAGTCGAAACTTCGACTTACACGGCTGAGTTTGGCAGAACTGCGGGAGCGCAGGTAAATGTCGTTTCAAAATCCGGCACGAACCGCTTTTCCGGCTCGCTTTTTGAATATTTACGCAACGACGCCTTTGACGCCAAAAACGCTCTCGCGTTTGACGTTCCCGGAACGCCCGAAGACGAAAGCGAAAAAACTCTGCGCCGCAATCAATTCGGCGGAACGTTTGGCGGACCGCTGCCGTTTTTGAATTTCGGCGAAGGCGGTCCCGCTTTCAATTCGGGCAAAGATCGCACGTTTTTCTTCCTTTCATACGAAGGCACGCGCGAGCGCCGCTCGCAAACCGTCCAGACGACAGCGCCGAACGCGGCTTGGCTGCGCGGCGATTTTTCAAATCTGCTGCCACTCGGAATCCGCATTCACGACCCGGCAACGCTGCGCTGCGTTAATACGACTTCGGGCGCAACTGTTAATCCGAATTCAAACGGCAACTGTCCGACCGGCTCGCGCGCTTTTACCGATCCGTTTCCGAATAACATTATTCCGCAATCGCGTTTTAGCTCGGCTGCTCGGCAAATGCTCTCGCGGCTTCCGGCGGCGAATTTAACCGGAACGCTTGACGGCTATGTTTCAACCGGAATCAATCGCCCGAACCGCAATCAATATCTGGCGAAAATTGACCACCGTTTTTCCGACGCCAACAGTTTCTATTTTCGCTTTGCCCGTCAATCGAATAATGGTTTTACGGTTTTCCCGTCGAACCGCAACTTTTATCCGGGTTTCGGGCGCGACACAAAAAGCCGCAACGATTCCTACGCCTTTTCGGACACGCATATTTTCAATCCGCGTCTGATCAACGAATTTCGTTTCGGCTTTTACAATCAGGACACGCAGAATTTGGGAGAAAATCGAGATCAGGATTATAACGCGCTGTTCGGAATTCCGGGCGTTTCGCCGGGCGCAGATTTGCAGGGCTTTCCGGCGATTCGGATTGACGGTTTTTCCGAATTCGGCGACCGTCCGAACGATCCATTTAGCTACAAGCTGCGCACCTTTCAGATTTACGACTCGCTGAATTTTTTAATCGGCAATCACAACACAAAAGTCGGCGTTGACATTTTGCGCTCAAACTTTTTCGAGCGCGACGTGCGCAACGTGCGCGGTGATTTCCGTTTTCGCGGTCGCAACACTAATGCGCCGGGAACCGGCACGACGTTTAGCTTCAACACTTCGAGCGGCGCGCGCTCGTTTGCGGATTTTCTGCTTGGTCTGCCCGACACGACTTCGCGTCAAATCGGAGCCGATCCGGCGGACTTGACCGGCACGCAATACGCCTTTTTCGTGCAGGACGATTGGCGCGTTAATTCTCGCCTGACGCTGAATCTGGGCTTACGCTACGAATACCAAAGCGCATTGACCGAAGCGACGGGCAGACTCGCCAATTTTATTCCTGAGATCGGTGATGTGGTTGTTGCGGGAGATTCGCGTTTTTCGGCAAATCTGGTCAATGCCGACAAAAACAATTGGGGTCCGCGCGTCGGTTTCGCGCTCCGCCCGTTTAATGACGACAAAACCGTGATTCGCGGCGGCGCGGGAATTTATTATTCTCTCGAAACTTTCAACCCGATTCGTCAGCAGCTTGCCGTCCAATCGCCGTTTTTAAATCGCATCACATATCGCCGCTTGACGACGATTACGCCGACCAATCCCGGCGCGTTGTCGTTCTCGAATCCGTTTCCAAACGCGCAAGGCTCGGCGGAAGCAAATCCGCGCGGCATCAACCCGGATTACGAACAGCCCGAATTTTACCAGTTCAATCTGACGATTGAACGCGAAATCGTCAAAGATTTGGCGCTGGAAATCGGCTACGTCGGCTCGCAGGGACGGCATCTCGGTTTGCGCTACAACATCAACGCGCTCGTTCCGACCGGAGCTGTGACCTCGACGGTGAGTGGCGGGCAAACCGTTTACACGCCGGTCACGGCGCGCCGTTTCCCGACATTAGGCGACATTCAATATCAGGATCAATTCGGCAATTCGAGCTACAACGCTTTGCAGGCGAGCTTGCGCCGTCGCCTTACAAACGGCTTGACGCTGCTTGCCTCTTACACTTTTTCGCGCTCGATTGACACCGGCTCTTCGACCAACAACTCGACTACGGGAAGTCAGGAATTTCCGCAAGACCCGCGCGACATTTTGCGTACGCAGCGCGGGCTTTCCGATTTTCACCGCAAACATCAATTTAACGGCTCGTTTAATTATTCATTGCCGTTTGGCAAAGGACGAGCGTTTTTCGGCGACGCGGGCGGATTGACGCAAACGCTTTTGGGCGGCTGGCAGTTAAACGGCATTGTCAGCCTGCTTTCGGGGCGACCATTCACGCCGCAATTCAGCGCGGCTGACGTAGCGCAGCAGCGACCGGATATTATCGGCGACCCGTATGAAAACATTCCTCCGGGCTTGCTTTTCAACCCGGCGGCGTTTCGCCGCCCGGTAGCGACGCCGGATGATCCGAATCTTTATGGTAACGCGGGGCGCAATATTTTGATCGGTCCGAGCTTTAAGAGCGTTGATCTTTCGCTGATGAAAAATTTCCGATTGCGGGAAAACGTAAAATTACAGTTTCGCGCCGAATCGTTTAACGTTTTCAATCATCCGAATTATCAAGTGCCGGTTTTCCAGCTCGATAATTCGCGCGTCGGACAGGTCTCGCAAACGGCTAACGAAGGACGCGAGTTTCAATTCGCGTTGAAATTGTTATTTTAATTCCTGGGAGCGCAGGGAACCTTGCCAGCGCTCCCAGCATAAGCATTTTTCTTTTGAATGTATTGCTTTGTATGTCAAAAAAAAATATCTCGGCTGTTTTAATCCTAGTTTTCACTTCGGTTTTTGCTTTCGCGCAGGACGCGCAGGAATTGGCAGCCGAGCGCGCCACCGATAAAAAAATCAAAGGCGAGCATCCGCTCGTCGCGCTGATGAAAACGGAAACGTCCGCGCTCAAACCTGAACTTGCGGGCAAACATCCGCGCGTTTTTGTAACCGCTGAAGAAATCGAATCGCTCAAGCGCAAAACGAAAACGCAAAAAGAGTTGTGGCAAACCGCTTTGTCGCGCGTTCGGGCTTTGCAAAAAGAACCGGCTCCGTTTCCCGCGCAGGAACGCCGCGTGCAAAACGAAGTCGGTTTGGGGATCGCAGAAGCCGCTTTTGTTTATAAAATCACGGGCGAACAAAAATATCTCGACGCCGCCAAAAAATATATGGACGCGGCTGTCGGCTATGATGTTTGGGGCTATTATTACAACAAACCGAACGTTGATTTAGCCGCCGGACATCTGCTTTACGGAATGGGCTGGGCTTACGATTTGCTTTACGACGATTTGAGCGCTCAAGAGCGCACAAAATATCGCGACAAATTGATCAAACAAGCACGACTTTTGGCTGATTTCTTTAAACCGAAATCCAGAGGCAAAACCTACGCTTATTCGCAAAATCACACTTTTATTCCGATTTCCGGTCTTGCTGTTACGGCTTACGCTTTGTGGGACGAAACGCCTGAAGCGAAAGATTGGTCAGCGTTGTCTCGGGCAATTTTCGACCGCGTTTTAGCTACGTATTCGCCTGACGGTTATTATTACGAGGGAATGGAATATTGGATTTTCTCGACTCCGTGGCTCGTTCATTATATGGACGCGCACCTGCACGCTACGGGCGAAAATCTCTACGAAACTGCGCCCGGCTTTCGTCTCTCGCACAAATACGTCGCGCATTCGACGTTGCCGGGCGCGGAGTTTAATTTCGATTTCGGCGACATTTACGCCGGACCGATTACACGCGCGCGCAAAGGCGACGATTACGAGCGCGAGCGCGTAGGCGGAAAATTTCGCACTAACTACAACATTCTTTACAATTTAGCTTCACGTTACGGCGACGGCGAAGCAAAAGGCGTTGCCGATTGGCTCAGAGCGAGCGGACAGGTCAACGCCGAAGAAATCTGGACGTTCGTCTGGTTCGACGAAAAACAAAAGTCAATTCCAATCGAGCGGCAAAAGCTCTGGCATTATTTTCCAGATCACGGCGTCGCTTACTGGCGCTCGTCCTGGCAGCCCAATGCCACCGCTTTCGCTTTCAAAGCCGGACCGCCCGAAGGTCACGCCGCCGCCGAAAAAATCAAACAATTTCCCGATTGGAGGCTCTCGTCGGGACACGCTCACCCGGACGCGGGATCGTTTATCATTTGGGCAAACGGAAAATATCTGACCGGCGATTCCGGTTACGCAGGAGTTCCGCTGACCGAACATCACAACACGCTGACTTTTGACGGGCGCGGACAGGCAAAAGAAGGCAAAGGACACGATGCATTTGCCGGAGTTTCGTATGACCGTATGAATCAAATTCGCTTTTTAAAACAGGAATTTGGCGAAACAAAAGCCGCGTTTGAAGCCGATTTGACGGCTGCCTACGAACCGGAAGCGGGCGTCAAGAAATTTGTGCGGCGATTTGAATTCAACGCGCCCGATGAATTTACCGTTACGGACGAAGTGGAAACGACCGAACCGAAAACAATCACGGCTTATCTGCACGCCGATAATCAAATTGAAAACAATCCAAACGGCAGTTTTATTTTTGAGCCGGGCGGAACCGAATTATCAGTCAGCGTCGTTGCGCCGAAAGGCGCGAAAACCGTAGTCGAAAAAAACATTCTCACTGCGCCCGGAAAACCCGGCAGCGTTGACAAAGGCGAACGCGAAGAACGCGGCGTGCGGCTGGCAGTTTCTCCCGCAGAAAAAACATCTCAAATAAGATTCGTTGCTCGAATGAAAATTCGGCGAAGATAAATTTGAGATGTTTTTTTTAAAATAAATCGCTCTATTTTTTGTCCGCCGCGCGGCGTAATTCGTATTCGTAAAACCAGAAATCGTTGTTCGGCTGGTTGATTTTCAATTCGTCCGGTTTGCCGTTTTGGTCAATCGTGAACGTCACCCAACCGCGCGGAAAATTATAAGCGGTCGTCGGACGCCATTTGATTTCAAAGGTGTCAAAGTGCCAATGCGTTAAATCCGCCGTCAGATTCGGCGCGTGCGGAAAACGCAGAACGAGCTTGCCGTTTTCTTCGGCGATAACCGCGTCGCCGAGCTGGCTCGCATACGTTCCGGCGTAATCTTTTAACGCCAGACTCGGTTTTGTATTTGCCGTGCGCGAAGCCAAAACTTTTTTATCTTCTTCGGCTTGAGTGACTTTTTCTTGTTTGGTTCGTTCCAGGGCTTCATTGCTCCAATCGCGCTTCGGGGCGTTCACAAAAACATCGAAAATCTTGTTCTGCATAATATTGTTCACGGGCGTTTCGCTGTTTGTCAGCACGACCAAGCCAAGATTTTCTTCCGGCATCATCGCGGTTTGCGAAATCATTCCGTCCAGCCCGCCGCCGTGCGAGACGACTTTGCGACCTTGATAATCGTTTAAAAACCAGCCCAAACCGTAGCCGGAAAAATGTCGCGTCGGATTGTTTTTCCAACTCGTTTCGCCAATTGGAATCGCCAGATATTGCTGCCACATCGTCCAAGATTGCTGCGGCGTGAAAATCTGTTTGCCCTCGAATTTTCCGCGCCCAAGTTGAAGCCTGAGCCATTTGGCAACATCAGTGACCGACGAATTTAAAGCTGCGGCGGCAGCCGCGCCGTCAACGTTTCCATAATGAATCACCCGAAGCCCGGCGCCGCCCGATTCGTTGTGCGGCATTGCAATATTGTCGCCCGCTTTGAATTCTTTAATGCTTGTTTTCGTATTGTTCATTCCGAGCGGCGCGAGAATTCTTTCGCGGACAAATTCGCTCCACGATTTGCCGGAAACTTTTTCGGCGATTCGCCCGGCTGCGGCAAACATTAGATTTTGATAACCGTAAGCCGAGCGAAAACTGGAAGTCGGTTTGAGAAAACGCACGCGGCGCAAAATTTCATCGGTCGAAAAATTCGATTCGTACCAGAGCAAATCGCCGCTGAAAGTTCCGAGTCCGCTGCGGTGCGAGACCAAATCCCGAATCGTTAATTCGCGCGTGACATAAGCGTCGGACATCTGAAATTCCGGCAGATATTGCGAAACTTTGTCGTCCCATTTGATTTTCTTTTCGTCAACCAGAATAGCGAGCGCGGCGGTCGTGAATGCTTTTGAGTTTGAAGCGATGGCGAAGATCGTGTTTTCGTCAACCTTTTCCGGCTTTCCAAGCTCGCGCACGCCGTAGCCTTTGGCGAAAACAACCTTGTCGTCTTTGACAATCGCCACGGCGAGACCGGGAACGTTCCAATCTTTTTGAGCTTTTTCGGCGTAAGCGTCAATTTCCGCCAGCTTTGCGGCTAAATCCGCGCCGCTCGCTTGTCCGAAAACGAAAAGCGGCGCAAAGGTCAATAAGCAGAGCAGCAGATAAAAGCGTATCGAGTTTTGATTCATCATATTTTTATTTGTCGGAGCTTGAGAATGCCACAATATTAGCCGAGTTTAAGCAAAAAGAAAAAGGTTGAAATTATCAATCCGTTGCTCTTTTTTCACCTCTTGTGTGCGGTAAGTCGAAAACTTTTGCAAATATTTATTTACATTTTTAATGCCGGAAAACGATTGATTGTTGTAAAATTTATTTTGAAAATCGAGACAGAATCTGTCCGCATATTTTCGGAAAAACCTCACCAACATAAAAATAACTCTCGGATTATTGGAGAATAGCAATGCAATCCTTTCTTTCGCCTCGTTTAATTTCTTCGTTTTTCACCGCTTTTTTAAGCATCGTTTGTTTGCTCGGTACGACAACCAGGGCGCAAACCGACCAGGTAATTTACACCGACTCGCTGCAAAACAATTGGCAAAACTATAGCTGGGCGAGCGTGAATTTTAACAATTCAAATCCGGTTCATGACGGTTCCGCTTCAATCAGCGTCAACGCTGCGGCGTGGCAAGCTCTTTATCTGCATCACGCTCCGCAGCAAAGCGACAATTACACGAATCTCGTTTTTTGGATTCACGGCGGCGCAAGCGGAGGACAGCGTTTGCAATTGCAGGCGACAATTGGCGGAGCGGCGCAAACGGCAGTCGCTTTACAGCCGCTCCAATCAAATTCATGGCAGCAAATAATGATTTCGCTCGCCGCGCTCGGCGTCAGCTCTACGCCGAATTTCGATGGCTTTTGGATTCAGGACACAAGCGGCACAACGCAGCCGACGTTTTATGTTGACGACATCCGGCTCGTCGGCGGAACTCCGCCTCCGCCGCAGACCGTCACGATTAACGTAAACGCCGCGCTTAATCGCCGTTCGATAAACCCGCAAATTTACGGCGTCGCGCACGCGACGACGGCACAGCTCGCCGAATTGAACGCGCCTTTAAATCGTTCGGGCGGCAACAACACGAGCCGTTACAATTGGCAGCAAAACGCAGATAATCGCGGCAACGATTGGTATTTTCAAAGCATTCCTTTTGCCAATACGCCGGGCGAAGTCGGCGATACGTTTATTCAAAACTCGCGCGCCGCAAACGCAGAGCCGATGCTGACCGTGCCGATTATTGATTGGATTGCGAAGGTCGGCGCAAACCGCGAAAAGCTATCGAGTTATTCGATTTCGAAATATGGCGCGCAAACCGACCGCGATTGGCAATATTTTCAGGACGCCGGAAACGGCGTCTGCGCGGCGGGAAATACAACGCAATATTGCCCGAACGGCGCGGGCAGCCCGGTTGTCGGCAATAATCCGAACGATGCGAATGTCCCGAATTCTACTACGTTTCAACAAGGCTGGATTCAACATCTCGTCGGACGCTGGGGATTAGCGGCAAATGGAGGCTTGCGTTATTACATTCTCGATAATGAGCATTCGATTTGGCATTCGACACACCGCGACGTGCAGCCTGTAGGCGCAACAATGGAGCAGGTTTTCGTCAGAATGCGCGATTACGCTGCGATGATTAAATCCGTTGACCCGCGAGCGCAAATCGTCGGACCGGAAGAATGGGGCTGGTCGGGTTTTCTTTATTCGGGCTATGACCAGCAATACGCTCCGTCGCACAATTGGACTTTCCCAGACCGTGCCGCGCACGGCAATATGGATTATGTCGCATGGCTCTTGCAGCAATTCAATCTCGACGAACAAACGCGCGGTAAACGGCTTCTCGACGTTTTTACGCTGCATTATTACCCGCAAGGCGGTGAATTCAGCAATAACGTTTCCCCAGAAATGCAGGCGCGCCGCAATCGCTCGACGCGCTCGCTCTGGGACCCGAATTACACTGATGAAACCTGGATTAATGACAAAGTGCAGCTCATTCCGCGAATGAAAAATTGGATGGCGCAATATTATCCGGGAACGATAACGGGTTTGACCGAGTACAATTGGGGCGCGGAAAATCACATCAACGGCGCGACCGCGCAAGCCGATATTTACGGCATTTTCGGACGCGAAGGCTTGGATATGGCGGCGCGCTGGACGACGCCTGACGCTGCAACTCCGACGTTTAAAGCGATGAAAATGTATCGCAACTACGATGGCAATAATTCCGGCTTTGGCGAAACGAGCGTTTCAACGACCGTCCCAAATCCCGATAACGTCTCGGCTTTCGCCGCGCAGCGCAGATCCGACGGCGCACTGACCATAATGGTCATCAATAAAACCACAAATAACACGCCCGCAACAATCAATTTATCGAATTTTAGCTCTTACCGCACCGCGCAGGTTTGGCAATTGACGGGAATTACCAATCAAATCAATCGCTTAGCGGATGCGGCGGTCAGTAACGGAACAATTACAGCGACTTTACCGGCGCAGAGCATCACGTTATTTGTCGTCCCTGCGCGCACGCCGACCGCCGCTTCCGTAATGATTTCCGGTCGAGTTATGAATGCAGCGGGCAGAGGCTTGCGCGGAATCAGAGTTGCCCTGACCGGAGCAAACGGAGAACAAAGAACCGTTCTCACCAATTCATTCGGCTATTATCATTTCGCCGATGTCGCGGCGGGCAGCACTTACGTCATCAATGTTTTCTCCAAAAAACACACTTTCAACCAACCTGCGCAGACGCATTTAATTCAGGGAGAAACAACGGGCGTTGATTTTATCGCCAACGATTGATTACCAATTTTTAGTAGAGAAGCGATGCATCGCTTCTCTACTAAAAATGCAGTTTTTTTGCAATTGTTAAAGGTTTAATCTGAAATTCGCTCTATTTTGCCTGAAAAGCCAGAGCGGCTTCAATTGCTTTTCGCGGGTCAACGACGCCCCAGCCCTGACGATCAACTTCGTAGCCGGGCAAGCGTTCGGCGGTTGAGATCAAAATTCTTTTGACGGCTTGCGGCGTTAATTTAGGATTCGCTTCGAGCATACAGGCGGCGAGAGAAGAAACGACGGGCGCTGAGAAAGATGTGCCGTCAACGTATTTGTAATGGCGGGTAATAACGTTTTCCTCGCGCATTTTTAATGCTATAACCTGGCGAATCGCATAAGCCGGGCTGTCGAGCGCATTTTCCAGAGTCTCGTCAATTCCCGGATTTGCCCGAATAATGTTGTGCAGTTCTTCGTCCCGCGCTTTGTCCAGAGTTTCGAGCAAAGCAGCTTGTTTGGCGGTCGGCGTGTTCGGCAGAATCGGCGCGGGAACCCAAATCGAAGGGGCAATGATTTCAGGTTTTTGAAAACCGTCAACCGTCGGACCGAAGCTCGAACGATACATTCCGCGATGCGCGCGGTTGATAGAATTGTGGTCGTCCAAGCCGCCGACGGCGATTGCCGAAGGACTCGCAGCAGGCGGAAAAACCGGATGATGCGGCAGATGTCCGGCGTTTCCGACCGCGCAAACAACCGTTATTCCGAGCGAAACCGCTTTTTCAACCTTTTGACACAAAGGATCGTGCAGATAAGGCGTTTCGTCGTCGCCGCCCGCCGAGATGTTGACGACTCGGATGTTGTATTTCTCGCGGTTCTGCAAAACCCATTCGAGTCCGTCTTCGATATTTTGTGATGTGATGCGTCCCGATTTGGCGAGCTTGACCAAAACAACGGTTGATTCCGGCGCGAGTCCGCGATAAAAACCGTTTGAGAGCGAGCCGTTTCCGGCGGCAACGACGGAAGTCATCATTCCGTGCCAGCTTGCCACGTCGGGTTGAAAAAGCGAGGCAATATCGCCGCTCGGCGCAAGCAGACTGTGATATGCGGCGATTCGATTATGCGGCGAAGTCAAATCAACGTGCGGGTAAAAACCGGAATCGAGAAACGCGATGCAGACGCCTTTGCCGGTAAAAGAAAAATCGGCATCCAGACGCAAAGGCGTTGAAAGAACGTGCGAGCCGTCTTTTTGCATCGCGGCGTCGCGGACGATCTGGTCTTTCGCGCGCTCAAAAAGCTTGACGCAGCGCGGGCAAGCGGCTTCGACCGAATTTGTCTCCGGCGAATTGGCGCGAATCAACCGCTGCAAATCTCCGGCGAGAGCCGAGAGCGGCACTAAGCCTTCGCGCACTTCACGCGAGCAAACCGCGCAAGCTGCGCCGCCGCCCGCAACGTCTGCGCCTGTTTGCGCGCGGTTTAAAATAGAGTTTTCGTAATATAAAGCCAAAAAATTGCTCGTTTCAAAAAATTGCGCCACCGAAAATTGTTGTCTTTTTTACAGACAACTTTCGACGGCGCAAAATGTATTTTAGCGGATAAACCACACTATTCGCTAATTTCCGCGAGCGGGGCAATCGCCGGCGGATTAATAACGTGACCGTCAACGCCGAAACGCGAGCCGTGACACGGGCAATCCCAACTCTTTTCCGAACCGTTCCAGCTAACAATGCAATGCATATGCGGGCAAACGGCGGAACGCTGATGCAATTCGCCTTGCTCGTCTCGATATGCGGCGATTTTCTGCAAACCTTTGCTGATGACTGCGCCTTGTCCCGGTTTTAAATCTTCGACCGATTCGACATCGCCTTTTGTAATCCAATCCTTATACTGCGCGAAAGTAGTCGAAAGCTCGGTTGCGGTTTCGGTCAAAGACTGCGTGAAAACGCGCGACGGATTGTAAAGCTCCGTCCACGGATTTTCGCGCCCCAAAATCAAATCGGAAATCAGCATTCCGGCAATCGTTCCGTGTGTCATTCCCATTCCAGAATCGCCTGTGACCATATAAACATTCGGTTCGCCGACAGACCAGCGACCGATGTAGGCAAGATAATCGCCCGATTCCTGAACCTCGCCCGACCAGCGAAACAAAGATTCTCCGGCAACCGGAAAATGCTCGCGCGTCCATTGTTCTAAACGCTCGTAACGCTGATCGAAATCATCGGCTTGCCCGACGCGATGATCCTCGCCGCCCGAAATCAAAACGTCGTAATCCGCTTCTTCCTGAATGCGAACGTAATGATACATTTCTTCGGTGTCCCAAAAAAGAGCCTTTTCGACTGAGCCTTTCGGAATTTTTAAACCGACGACATAAGTGCGATAAGCGGCTTGTTTGACGTGAACGCCGCTTTTCAAAGGATAATTTGTAGCCAAAACCAGAGAATTTGCGCGAATTCGGTTTCCGCTTAAAAGCTCGACTTCCGGCGCATCGCCGCCCGTCCAATCAATCACTTTTGTTTGCGAAAAAACCTGCCCGCCGTTTGCCTGAATCACCCGCACCAAACCGGCGAGATATTTAATAACGTGAAACTGCCCTTGATTCGGAAAACGCAAAGACGCGCCGGTTTCAAAACCCGGAAGCGGCGCGCGTTCAACCTGCTCGACAGCAGTCAAACCCGCGCGATGCGCGGCTTTTAACTCTTCGTTTAAATCGTCTTTGCCATCCGGCGCGGGAAACAGAAAACCGTTGACGCGCGAGAAATCGCAGTCAATTCCTTCAAGGCGGGAAATTTCCTCTATTTTATCAATCGCCGCCGTGTGACTTTCCGCAGCTAGTCTGGATTTTTCCTCGCCGTGAAGTTTTTCGAGTTCGTAATAACGGTCGTCAATGGCATTTGAAAGATGCGCGGTCGTCCGGCAAGTCTCGCCGCCCGTGATTATTCCGTCGTCAACCACGACAACTTTTCGTCCCGCTTTCGCCAGCAAATAAGCGGTCGTCAAACCCGAAATTCCCGCGCCGACAATGCAAACGTCAGTCTGTGAATCGGTTTTCAAACTGCCCGGTTCCTGAATCTCGCCGGTCGCTTCCCAAATCGAAACGCTTTGTCCTTCGTCGCTTTTCATAGCAAAAAATGCCCCTTGATAAATTTGTTTTAAATTATTCTTCAATATATTCTGCTTTTTCTCGGTACGCTATTGCACTTTATTTATTCCATTCGCCTAACAAAAATATGACCGAAGCGAAAAACAATCATTGGTTAAGCCCGATAGCCATCGGCGCGTATTTCGCAGTTTTCAAGCTGCTTTTACATTTCATTTTCAATTCAAATTACGGTTATTTCCGAGACGAGCTTTATTACCTGGCGTGCGGCGAGCATCTGGCTTGGGGCTATCCTGACCACGTGCCGATGGTTGCTTTTGTAGCGAAAGCGAGCCGCACGTTTTTGGGAGATTCGTTGTTTTCAATTCGGTTTTTTCCTGCGGTGGCGGGCGCTGCAAAAATCTTTTTGGCAGCGCTTTTGGTCAAAGAATTCGGCGGCAAAAGATTTGCGACTTTTCTCGCTTGTCTGTGCGTTTTGTGCGCGCCCATTTATCTGGCGATTGACAATCTGCTCTCGATGAACGCGCTCGAACCTGTTTTCTGGATGCTTTGCGTTTACTTTGCGGTTCTGGCAATAAAACGTGAAAATCCACATTACTGGGTTTGGTTCGGAGTGTTTGCGGGCTTGGGTTTGATGAACAAACACTCGATGCTGTTTTTCGGTTTCGCACTCATTGCCGGATTGCTTCTGACAAAAGAGCGAAAGGCTTTTCTCAACAAATACTTCTGGATCGGCGGCGCAATCGCGTTTTTGATTTTTCTCCCGAACATCATCTGGCAATTTCAAAACGATTTTGCCACGCTTGAGCTTTTGCAAAACGTCCGGAAAACGGGCAAAAACATCGTGCTCTCCCCGTTTGAATTTATCGGTTCGCAAATAATGATGCTTTTGCCGACGACTTTGCCAATCTGGCTGGCTGGCATCTGGTATTTTCTCTTTGATAAAAACGGCAGACGATTTCGTTTTCTCGGAATTTGTTATCTCGTCTTGCTGGCGCTGATGATTTTCCTAAAAGCGAAAGATTATTATCTCGCGCCGATTTACCCGATGCTTTTTGCGGCGGGCGCAGTCTGGTGGCAGGAAATTATCGAAAAATTCCGCCCGCTTCGTTTCGCCCGAATCGGTCTTCCGGTTTTGATAATCGGTATGGCTGCTCTTGCTTTGCCGATTGCTTTGCCGGTTTTGTCTGTCGAAAAATTAATCGCATATCAAGAGGCAATCGGTTTCAAGCCGCCGAAAGCCGAGGTTTCGCATGAAGGCGTTTTGCAGCAAATTTACGGCGATCAATTCGGCTGGCAGGAAATGGTTGAAAAAGTGGCGGGCGTGTATAATTCGCTGCCGCCTGACGAACGCGAAAAAGCCGGAATTTACGCTTCAAATTATGGCGAAGCGGGAGCGATTGATTTCTTCGGCGCAAAATACAACTTGCCGAAAGCTGTCAGCGGACACCAAAGCTATTTTCTCTGGGGACATCGCGGCTACACGGGCGAGGTTTTGATAGTTTTAGGTGGAAAAAAGGAAGACGCTGAGAAAAACTGCAATTCTGTCGAGGAAAAAACAGAAGTTAATCATCCTTACTCAATGGCGGAGGAAAAATACAAAATCCTAGTCTGCCGCGAAACGAAAAAGCCTTTGCCTGAAATCTGGCAAAGCTTGAAGCACTGGAATTAATTTCAAAATATTTTGAAGGTTATCGTCCAACCTCATTATCCGATATGCTTTATTGAGCGCCAATAATGATTTTGGTCATTTATACGAAACAACTACCAGTTTGTCATTGTAAATTGCAGCGTAAAATCTTTGCGCCAAAGTTAAGCTAATCAATTTAATTTTCTGATACTGCGCCAGAGCCGCTTGTTTGTCTTTCGTCAAAAGATAAACGTTCCCCAAAAGAAACTGCACTTCGCCGTCGCTTGGATTTAAATTAGCTGCCTGCCGAATTTCGACAATCGCTTCCGAATAGCGTTTTCGCTTGGCGTATGCAAAACCGAGATTGACCAAAATTTCGACGTTGTTTCCATCGAGCCGTTTCGCCCGTTCGAGCGATTCGACAGCTTCTTTATATTTTTCTCGACGGATATATAAACAGCCCAAATTATAAAAAGCAATTGCGTTGTTTGGTTTCAAACGAATCGCTTCTTTGAATTTGTTCAAGGCTTGCGAATATTGCGCCGTTTCCAGATAAACCGCGCCGAGTTGATTGAACGCTTCGGCGTAACGGGGAAAAAACTCAATCGCCTTTTGAAAAGCATCGGCGGCTTTGGCGTAATGTTTCAAATGAAAATACGCCGTTCCGAGATTGTAAAAAGCCGTCGCATAATTCGGCTGCAAATTTATAGCCTGATTAAACGATTCGATTGCGGCTTCGTATTGTTCGGCTTTTATTTTTGCGACGCCTTGATTATTAAGAACCACCGCCGTCTTAAATTTTTCTTGTCCTTGAACAAAGCCCGATAGAAATACGATTGCCAAAATAATTATCAAGCAAGTTTGCAATATTATTTTTGTCATTTCACAGTCCTCTCAAGTACGAAACCTTTCGTATTGAACTTATACGAAGATTTTCGTAGTTGTCAAGATAAATATCAATAGCGGTTTCGGATTGTGTGTGGCTTACGCTTAACGTCAATACCGCCTGTCATGCTGACTTGACTGATTCAATCCGCACACCTACTTATAAAACGCTCCAAACACGGATTTCTTTACGACAATTCAAAATTTATTCATAAACGGGTCTGCTGTAATGACGTATCGGTGACTTTACGATGACTTTATTATTCTTCCGCAAATTTCGCCGATTTAATGTAATAAGAGACGGTTTGGCGGTGTTACTATTATGAAAAAACGCGAGCCGTAATTAGCTAGTGAACTCTGCTGCCCCGACAAAAGAAAATCTCTATTGTTTCGACGACGTAACGGTTGACGGAGAAAATTTCCGCGTGTGGAAAAACGGACGCGAGGTTTTCCTGACGCCGCGCGCTTTTGATGTTTTGATTTTTTTGCTGCAAAGCGGCGGTCGCGTTGTTGAGAAAAAAGAGCTTTTTGACTCAGTTTGGAAGAATACTTTTGTCAGCGATAATGCTTTGACGAAAATCATCCGAGAGATTCGGCAGGCGATTAATGACGATGCGAGTAAGCCGCGCTATATTGAAACCGTTCCCAAACGCGGTTATCGCTTTATCTGCGAAGTCGAAGAAAAATCCAATCAAATTGCTCTGGAAATCGAAGAAACTCGCGGCGAGCAAACCGCACTAGAAGAAGAGGATAAACCAGGCGAAAAAACCGTAGGCTTGAAACGCCAAATATCTTCGCCGCGTTTTGCTTTTTCAAAAACTACTTTAGCTTTGTCAATTGCTGCATTGATTTCAATTTCGGCTCTCGCCGCGTGGCTGCTGTTTAGTCAAAAACCGGCGAAAACATCGCGTTCACCGATTCGTTCAATCGCCGTTCTGCCGTTTAAGCCTTTGAACGCCGATAGCCGTGACGAATCGCTTGAGATGGGAATGGCTGAAACGCTAACCACCAGACTGAGCAACCTCCGGCAATTAGTCGTGCGACCGATTAGCGCAGTACGTAAATACGCCGATCTTCAGCAAGACCCGGTTAAAGCAGGTCAGGAGATACAAGTTGAAGCCGTTTTGGACGGCAGCATTCAGAAAGCCGGCGAGCGGATCAGAGTAACCGTGCGGTTGCTCGACGTTCGCAGCGGCGCGCCCTTATGGGCTGAACAGTTTGACGAAAATTTTACCGACATTTTTAAGGTTCAAGACTCGATTGCGGAACGCATAACCAATGAGTTGACGCTTCAGCTAAGTAGACAGGAAAGAGAACAGTTAGCCAAGCATTACACGGATAACCCGGAAGCCTACGAGCTTTATTTGCAAGGTCAGTATTTATGGCACAGGAGACCGGAGAACTGGCTCAAGAAAAGTCTTTCGTATTATCAGCAAGCGCTGGAAAAAGACCCGAATTTCGCTCTCGCTCACGTCTGGAGCGCGGAATGTTACATAACGCTTAGTCAAAACAAAATTCTGGCACCGGAAGTCGTCCCGAAAGCGAAAGACAGCGTGACGAAAGCCTTAGCCCTGGACGATAATCTTGCTGAGGCGCACAACGCGCTGGCTGAGATAAAATACCAGTTTGAATACGACTGGACGGGAGCCGAGAAAGATTTTCAAAGGGCAATCGAATTGAACCCGAACGTCGTGGCGATACGAATGGGCTACGGCTGGTTTTTGATGACTGCCGGACGTTTTGACGAGGCAAGAACCGAGATGGAAAAAGCGCAGGAACTCGACCCGAACTCGCTCTTCATCCGCCGCGTCAGAGCGCAGCTTTTATTCTTCGCTCGACAGTATGATCAAGCCATTGAAGATTTCCAAAAGATTATCGCCGTCGAGCCAAAGTTCAGTCTCGCTTATTTGCATCTGGCTTATCTCTACGAACAAAAACAGATGTATGCCGAAGCAATCGAAGCGTGGCTAAAAAACCTGAGCTTGGAGAATGTACCGCCAAAAGAAATAGATGAGCTGCGCGAGATTTTCAGAACATCAGGATATAGGGGCTTTGTCAGCAAGTTGCTTGAAGAAGTTGAAGAGAGGAATAAAACCAAGCCGGTATCGCCCTTAACATATGCCGGTCTCTACGTGCGGCTGGGACAAAAAGACAAGGCTTTTGCATTTCTGGAAAAGGCTTTCAACGAACGCGACCCTTCCATTGTCCAGCTTAAAATCGAGCCGATCTACGACACTCTGCGCGACGACTCGAGATACGCCGAATTAGTTCGCAAGATCGGTTTGCAGCCGTGAATTTATCTAAGCTGTATATAGCCGCGAACAACCAGAAGGAACACGAAAGAGGAAAAGATAAAGATAAATCCGGTTTCTTATTCGTATTATTTCGTGCTTGTTCGCGGCTAATGTTTTCTGTGACAAAATAATTTTATGACAGAAACTTATGATGTCGCCGTCATCGGGGGCGGGCACAACGGCTTAACGTGCGCTTGTTATCTGGCGAAAGCCGGTTTGAAAGTCGTGGTTTTGGAGCGGCGACACATTGTCGGCGGAGCGGTTTGCACCGAGGATGATTTGATTCCGGGTTACAAAATTGATGTCGGCTCTTCGGCGCACATTATGATTCATCTGACGCCCGTCGTGCGCGAGCTTGAGCTTGAAAAATTCGGTTTGAAATATATTGACTGCGACCCGTTCGCGTTTGCGCCGATGCCGGACGGAAAGGGCGCGATTTATTTCTGGAAAGACGTTGATAAAACCTGCGAATCAATTGCCAAAGTCTCGCCGGAAGACGCCGACCGTTATAAAAAATTCGTGACCGAGTGGGAGAAATTAAACGAAGGCGTTTTTGAAGCGTTTTTGAAACCGCCGACCGTTTTTAATCTCGGACGGCATATGATTTTCGGGACAAAATCGAAAAACCCGGCGGATATGGTGCGGAAATTAATGACGAGTTACGGCGCGCTCGTCCGCCAAACTTTCCGGCACGAAGGCTTGCGCGCGGCAATGGCTTGGCTCGCGGCGCAATCAGGACCGCCACCAACGGCAATGGCGAGCGGCGATTTTCTCGGCTGGCATTCGATGATTCATAAAAGCGGCGTCAAACGTCCCGAAGGCGGTTCGGGCGCATTGACTAAAGCAATGGCGCGATGTTTGGAACATCACGGCGGCGAGATTCGATTAAACGCCGAAGTCGCCAAAATCGAAGTCGCAAATGGTGAAACCGGCGGAATAATTCTGCAAAACGGCGAACGCATCGAAGCCCGTCGCATTGTCTCAAACGCGCACGTTCACATGCTCTTTTTAAAATTGATCGGAAAAGAAAATCTGCCCGCAGGTCTTGCGGAAAGAATCGAAAACGTCCGCATCGGCAACGGGTTCGGAATGATTGTCCGGTGCGCCGTTTCAGAGTTGCCCGATTATTTAAGCGCGCCAAACGACGGTCTTTCGAGCGATTGCCATCACGGTTTGCAACTGATGTGTCCTTCGATGGATTATCTCGAAAAATCTTACGCCGATTATCTCAACGGCATTCCGTCAAAAAATCCCGGCGCTCTGGCGATGACTTTTTCGAGCGTTGACCCGACGCTTGCGCCCGCAGGCAAACACACGCTTTTTATCTGGGGGCAATATTATCCTTATGAACTGGCAAACGGCGAGAACTGGGAAAACATTCAGGAGCGCGAAGCCGATAAACTGATTGAAGTTGTAAATTCTTACGCTCCAAATGTTAAAAATTCAATCATTGACCGTTTCGTCCAATCGCCGCTCGATTTGGAGCAGAGACTCGGACTTCTGCGCGGCAACGTGATGCACGTCGAAATGGATTTCGACCAGATGTTCCTGTTTCGCCCGCTGCCGGAAATGTCGCAATACAAAACGCCGATTAAAAATCTCTATCTGACCGGCGCTTCAACACATCCGGGCGGCGGAGTTTTCGCCGCTTCAGGCTATAATACGGCGAAAGTCGTTTTACGAGATGTAAAAGGCGGTTGGTTTTAATTTTTATACTTTTGAAGACAAAACAATATTCTTTTCGGGAATTAGTAAATTTTTGTCAGTTATGAATATTCTTGTCGCGCGCACTGCCGATGAAATTGCGTTTGCTTACGAAAAACTTTCTGCCGCAACGGAATTAGGCTGCGACACGGAAACTTCGGGTTTGAGCGCGCGGCGCGGGCGGATGCTTTCGGTGCAGTTTTCAGACGGCGCGTTTTCGGTTCTCGTTCCTACGAGCGAAGGCATCGGGCTTGGCAAACTCGCCGATATTTTGGAAAATCCCCAAATTACGAAAATCTTTCACAACGCCAAATTCGACCTCGAATTTTTGCGCGAAAACGGTTTTTATACGCAAAACGTTTTCGACACAATGATTGCAGAAAAAGTGTTGACACGCGGTGCTGATCAATCCTGTTCTTTAGCTGAAACTCTGTATCGCTATTTCGCGGTTGATTTGGACAAATCGCACCGCGCGACATTTACAAATAAATCTTGGAACGGCGTTTGGACGCCCGAATTGGTCGAATACGCTTTGAGCGATGTCGTTTATTTGCCGGAATTAAAACGGCGGCAGCAGCTTTGGCTCGAACGTTTAAATCTAGGCGCGAGTTACGAAAAAATGATTGCCAAACTTTTTTAGATTGATTAAATATGCAGGCTTTTAAATTATTAATCGAATACGAAGGCACGCGCTACAGAGGCTGGCAAAAACAGCCGAATGCGCGAACCGTGCAGGGCGAATTGCTGAAAGCGGCTGGAACGGTTTTTCAGGGAAAAGTCGAAATCGGCGGTTCGGGGAGAACCGACGCGGGCGTTCACGCGCTCGCACAAGTCGCGCATTTAAAAGCCGTTTCCTCCGGCAAACCGTTTCCTCCGAGAATCGTCCAGAAGCAATTAAACGAGCTTTTGCCGAGCGATATAAACATTCTGCAAGTGCAAACTGAATATCCTCAGTTTCACGCCCGCCACGACGCGGTCGCGCGATATTATCTTTATCAAATCTGCACCAGAAGAACCGCCTTTGGAAAACCTTATGTCTGGTGGGTGCGAGACAAACTCGACGTTGGGCTTATGTCGCAAGCCTGCCGGATGTTGATCGGCAGAGGCAATTTTCGCTCTTTTTGCGAAGAAGAAGAGCGGCAGAAATCAACGATTGTGCAAGTTGATGCGGCGGAGCTTGCAGTGTCGGGCAGCCTGATTTTATTCAGAATCGGAGCAAGCCATTTTTTGTGGAAAATGGTTCGCCGAATCGTCGGAGTGCTGGTCGAAATCGGGCGCGGAAACATCACCGTTCCTCATTTTCAAAAACTTCTGACCGAACATTCAAACGAACCCGCCGCACTAACCGCTCCGCCTTCCGGCTTATTTCTCGAACACGTTCTTTACAAAAACGACGCACCGCCGAAAGAGCTTAAACCGTTTTTCCCGATTAGCTAAAATCAGAAAGCAGTTTTAAAAGTATTCAATCGCGGCTTTCAAAACATTTTCGACAAATTCAGTTTTGCCTTCGGTGTATGCTTCGCGGTTTTCGCGGTGTGTTTGCGCCAGTTTGCGTTTGAGGTTTTCGTATTGGGCGGCGATTTGCGGACGGGCGCGCAGATAATCTCGGAATAAGATATGATTTCGCCAGAAATCGCTTTCGTACTGGACGACGTGAAGATGATGCGTGCGGTGCGGCGAGCCTTTTCTGAAATAATGGCGATTTGGGATGCCGTTTTCGCCGCGATAAACATAGCCTAAGTTTTCAAACGGCTGGATGATTTGTTCGACTTCGGCAATTTCCTGCACCGCGAGCGCGATGTCAATTATCGGTTTGGCGGCGATGCCGCAAATGGCGGTGCTCCCGATGTGTTCGATGGCGAGCGCGTGTTTGCCGGCGACTGATATTAATTGACGTGCTTCGGCGGCAAAAAGCTCGTGCCACTCTTCGCGGTGCGGCGAGAGCTTGACTGCGCCTTTTTCTAATCCGAGCATCTTATTCTAAAACCGCCGGACCCCAGGAGTTGTCCAGAACAATTCGCCATCCGCCATCGGTTTGTTTACGCAAAACAACAGAAGCGTAAGATTCTCTGGAGGCTGACGCGCCATCGAGAGTTGAGCCGGTAAACGCCCATTTTGAAGTGAATAAGGCAATGTCGCCGGATTCAATAACGTGCGTTTTTTCCTGTTTTGCCGTTCCTTTGATGTTGGTCAGAATCCATTTGTAAGCGCGCCGCAGCTCTTCTTTTCCGGTTGCGAGCCTGCCCGGTTCCAGCACCATTGTCGCGCCGTTTTCATAAAAATCCAGAATCGTTTCGAGGTCGCCGCGATTAAAGGCTTCGTCGAGCAATTCTATGACTTGGAGGGGTGTCTGCGCGTACATCGGTTTTTATGTTTTAAACGGTGATGATTGGGTTTTGTTCCGCCAGGCTCGCCACTTCTGCGGCTAATTTATCCGGGTCAACGGGTTTGGGGATATGTGTTTGAAAACCTGCGTCGAGCGCGCGAAGCCGATCTTCTTCTCTGACATACGCGGTTAGAGCCGCTGCGGGGACGCCGCCTTCTTCCGGTTTTAAGGCGCGAATTTTGCGAATCAGCGAATAACCGTCTTCGTTCGGCATTCCCAAATCCGAAATCAGCACGTCTGGTTTCCAGACAAGAAAAGTTTCGAGCGCGAGCGAAGCGGATATTGCGGTTCGGACGTTTGCTCCGTAGCTTGTTAAAGCGGCTCGTAAAATTTCGAGAGTATCCGGTTCGTCGTCAACTACCAGAACTCTTAACCCGGTTAAATCGGTTTTCTTTGCTGAAATGCTATTCGCTTCTTTATTCTTGCCGCTTGAACCGTTTGCAGGAAGAGTCGGCGAGGCGGGTTCGGTGGCAATTGGCAAAACAATTGTAAATGTCGCGCCTTTTCCGATGCCCCCGCTTTCGGCGCGAACTTCGCCGCCGTGCAGCTCGACCAGATAACGGACAATCGCCAAGCCGAGACCGAGACCGCTATGAACGCGCGTCGTTGACGAATCGGCTTGCCGAAATCTTTCAAAAACGTGCGGCAGGAATTCCGGCTCAATCCCGATGCCGTTGTCGCGCACGGCAATTTCCAGATGAGAATCGTCTCGTTTTAAATCAACTTCGATGCGTCCTTTTTCGGGCGTAAACTTAATGGCGTTTGAGAGCAGATTCCAGATGATTTGCTGCAAACGGTCGGCGTCGGCGGAAACAAAACCGGTGTCCGCATCAAGCGAAACCCGCAAATCAATCGCTTTGGCATCAATTGCCGGACGCAGCGTTTCGATTGCGGCTTCGATGATCTGCGACGGTTCAATCGGCTCGGCTTTGATTCGCAGCTTGCCTGTGATAATGCGCGAAACATCGAGAATATCGCTGATGATTTCGGCTTGCGCTTTGGCGTTGCGCTCGATAACTTCGAGCGCGGTTATTTTGGCTTCTTCTTCGAGATTGCCGCGATTGAGCAGCGCCGACCAGCCGAGAATGGCATTTAAAGGCGTGCGTAATTCGTGCGAAACGGTGGCTAAAAATTCATCTTTGAGACGGTTGGCAGCTTCGGCTTCGGAACGGGCGTGGCGCTCGCTTTCGAGTAATCTTTCGCGTTCTCTTGCCGCGCGTCTGCGCTCGCTGACATCGTGGAAAACGACTATGACGCCGATAATTTTGCCATCAGCGTCTTTAATCGGCGATGCGCTGTTTTCAATCGGAATCGTTTTGTCGTCCTTAGTTTTTAAAGAGACGTGATTTGATAATTCAATCACATTTTCCAAACGCATCACGGTTGCAAACGGGCTTTCAACCGGCTCGTTCGTGTCTTCGTTGATAATTTTGAAAACGTCGTCGAATGATTTTTTTTCGGCTTCGGCGGAGGACCAGCCGGTTAATGTTTCGGCGGTCGGGTTGATGAAGTTAACACAGCCGCTAACGTCAGTCGCAATTACGGCGTCGCCGATGCTGGCGAGCGAAACGCGCAGCCATTCGCGCTGCTCGCGCAAATGTTTTTCGGCTTGACGGCGCGAGCTGGCAAATAAAACCAGACTGACAAAAAGAACCAGGCGGTTGAAAGTGATAAACGCCGATTTCGCGGTGTAGGGCGCGGTGGCAAAGTAGATGAGAGTTATTTCAAATACGAGAGAGACGATTAAGCCGGGACCCCTGCCGAGATACCACGCGCTCCCGATCATCACTGCAATAATCAGCGAGGTCAGGTCAAGGCTGAATGAAAAAAGCCGCGAAATCGTAATTGTAGTCAGCAAAACGAGGGCAAACGCCCCTAATGCCAATCCGTACCGACCTGCGATTGATAGAAATTTTTTCAACATTGCTGCCCGTTTGGGTTCGAGCTTTTCAAGGTTACATATACTACTACAGTCTCGTTATTTATAAGCAAAATTATTCGGTAATAAAAACAACAAATTACCAGCGATGATAAGCGGGATGTCCGGGGTTAACGGCAACAAATGTGCCTCGACAAGCGGCGCAGATTTCGCCGCCCGCTTCAAGCTCGGATTCGACGATTGCTTTTCTTTCCGACGATTCGACGACGCGGGCGCGCAAAGTGATTACGCCGTCGGTCGGAATCGGGCGCAAAAGCTTAACCGAATATTCGGCGGTGACGGTGCAATCGGGCGCGTCTTTGTGGTTCTTTTTCATCAAATGATAGGCGGCAGCCCAGTTTGAATGACAGTCGAGTAATGTTCCCGTGATTCCGCCCGAAAGCATTCCGGGAAATGCTTCGTGATGTTTTTCGGCGCGCCATTCTGCAACGGTTTCCGCGTCGCTCGCGGCAAAACTGCGGATTCGCAAACCTTTTTCATTGGAAACACCGCAACCAAAGCAAACGCCTGCGGGCGCGTAAGTTTCCTGCAAACTTTTTTCGTCGGTCATAGCGGCAAATATTAACACAAATAAAAAAACCTTTCGGAATATTCCAAAAGGTTTTTTGCGGGTGAGGACAATCGTAAAATGTTTAAATTACCAGGACAAAGCTAATTTCGGCGCGCTTTTCTTTTGCAAAAGTTTTCGCATTTTAAGACGCGCTTTGTGCAATTGCGATTTGGAAGTTCCCACCGAACAACCTAAAATTCTCGCCACTTCTTCGTGTTCGTAACCTTCGATGTCATGCAGTACGAAAACGTTGCGATAACCCGGAGGAAGCTGCTTGATTGCGTTATCAAGCGCGATTTTGTCAACCACCGGCATTTTTTGCGCGTTCTCCGTGCCGTGAACGATTTGCACCGGAGTTTCGCCTTCTTCCGTCGTTTTTTCGTATTTAACCGAGCGTTTGCGGAAATGCATCAACACTTGGTTAACCGTCATTCTATGAAGCCAAGTTGTAAAAGCAGAATCACCGCGGAAACTGCCGATTTTGCGATAAAGCTGAATAAAAACTTCCTGAGTTAAATCTTCAGCCTCGGTCGGGTTTTGCAGCATTCTGAGGCAAACGCTGTAAACGCGCCGATGATGTCTTGAGTAAATTTCTTCAAAGGCAGTCAGGTCGCCGTTTGAAGCACGCTGCGCCAAGGTGAAATCGGTGCTGGCGTCATAATTAATTTCTTCGGTTTCTTGAGTTTCTCGTTCGATTTTTTCCACATCGCCGCCCACGGCGGGCGTCGCATCTTGTAAAACCGGAAATGTTAATGTATTCATCATTTTTCGTATTCCCCTTGCTGGTTCTTGTAGTAGCAATATTTATGCCACATGGTAAATTACGTTCCAGACACAAAACTGGTTTTTAATTACACGCATTAACCTCGAATTAGTTCCAGCGAACTTTAACGAAAGTCTTTCATCTAAACCAAAGCGTATAACGCCTGACTTATTTGACACGCGGGGAACTTTTTTGTTCCCGCCGCGTCAAAATATATCAACGTCCCGTGTTTGATTGTTCCAGATGGGAGACACACAAGAAACGTGAGAAATTTTTTACTGTCGCTGATTATTTTAACTTTGCTTTCTGTCGCTGCTTTGGCGCAGAACCAAAGTGTCGAAATTTCATCTCCGCAGACGACGCCGAAAGTCGAATTGGCTGATGACGGCATTCCGGTTTTAGTCAAGCATTTGCCCAATTGGGAAACAGCGGAAAAACGCGCACAGCTTGCGACAAATTTGCCGGAATTGCAGAGCGCGGCGGGAAATCGTCCGATTTTGGAAACCACCGATTTTATAGGCGGAGTCGAAGCAATCGCGGCAAGCTACGATGAGGGAAAACTGGTTATCGTTGAATATCCGACGGCGCAGGGCGCGGTTGAAGCGGACGCCGAAATAAAAGAAAAATTAAATGATTCGCCGCAAACAATTTATCGAAAAGTCGGAAATTACTCTGTGTTTGTTTTCGATGCGGCGGATGAACGCGCGGCAAACAGTCTGATTGACAAGGTTGCATACGAAAAACAAGTTCAATGGCTCAGCGACAACCCGATTCCGCTGCTGAAAGCGCAGCGCGCATACGCCGTTACTACGTCCGATATTATCCTGGTTACATTTAAAGCTATCGGAATTGCGGTTGTCGCGGCTTTCTTTATCGGCGGAATTTTCGGAGCGGTTATATTCCGCCATCGCAGACGCGGGCAGGATACAGCCGACATCTTTACGGATGCAGGCGGAATGATGCGTTTGAATTTAGACGAATTAACGCCGCAAACAAATCCTGCTCGTTTAATTGGAGACGGACAATAATTTAAAAAGTTATTGAAACGCCGAGACGCAGAGACGCCGAGAAAACAATTAAAAGAGTTTTAAAGTCTTAATTGTTTTCTCGGCGTCTCTGCGTTAAAAAATGTAGTTAAGGCAAAGCCGCAATTAGTTTTTCGATTTCTTCGCGCGTATTGTAGATGTGCGGCGCGATGCGTAATCGGTCGCCGCGCGGGGCAACCATGATGTTTTGGCGCTGGAGATGTTTATAAAGCTGCATCGCTTCGACGCCGTTTCGATTGCGGATACAGACAATCGGCGATTTTTCGTTTTCGCGGCGCGAGCTGACTAATTCATATTTTTCTTCGTCCAAGCTTTCGCAAAGAAAATCGCCCAGACCGAGCAAATATTTATTTATTCCCCCAACGCCCAATTCGGTCAACAATTTAAGATTAGCTTCGAGCGCGTAAAAAAGCGCGGAGGCAAAAGTTCCGGTTTCCCAGGCGAGCGCGCCCGGTTTAAACTGCTGTTCAAAATTTGAATAATCTTCCGGCTGCTCGACGCTGATCCAGCCGACGAGCGTCGGTTCGATTCGCGCCCGCGCGCGGTCGGAAAGATAAATGTAACCGATGCCTTCGGGCGACATCAGCCATTTGTGGCTGGCTCCGGCGGCAGCGTCAATCAAATCCGTTTCGACATCAATCGGCACAACGCCCGCCGCTTGAATCGCGTCAACGACTAACAGCGCGTCAACCGCGCGCGCCGCTTCGCCGATTTTCTTTAAATCCGCTCGAAAACCCGAAGCGTATTGAACCGCGCTGATTGCGACGATGCGAGTTTTTTCGTCTATTAAAGAAATGAATTCGTCCAAATCAATGTGTCCATCGCGTTCCGGGCAAAAACGCAATTCGACATTTTCGGTGTCGCGGATTCGCCGCCAAGCGTAAACGTTTGAAGGAAATTCGTTTTGAAAAGTGACGATGTTATCGCCCGCGTTCCATTTTAAACCGTTGGCGATTGTCGAAAGCGCGTCGGAAGTGTTTCGCAGAAAAGCGATTTGTTCAGGTCGCGCATTGATTAAATTGGCGAGCAAACGTCGGCAATTTTCCTTGCGCCCGACCCATTGACGATAGTTGCGTGAGCCGTACATTTGAACGTCTCGAAGCTGTTCGTTGATCGCCTCGATAGCGATTGTCGGCGGAGGCGTCACAGCCGCGCTGTTTAAATAGATGTATTCTTTGGTAATCGGAAACAACCGACGTATTTCTTCGTTCATCTGAAACGTGCCGAAGGATGAAAATCTGTTAAAATAATCTTTTGACAAATTGGCACGAAAATCGCTAATTTGGCAAACGGAATGATGCGGCGGATCGAACTTAAACGCCCGTTTTTTAAGATTATAAAAGTTTTATGTTTAATAACCCAAAAGACCGGGTTCCTCAATTCGGTTTAATGCTGGCGGAAGACGACCAGATTATTGATGTTCAGCAATTGCGTCGTGAAACCAGACGCGGTTTGTGGTCTGAAGTCGGAGTTTTCGTCCGCGACATTTTGTTTGCGCTCTGCGTGATGATTTTAATCGGCGTGTTTATCGTCCAGCCCGTTGCGGTCGAAGGCACTTCGATGTTGCCCGAACTGCACAACGGCGAGCGTCTGCTGGTTAATAAATTGATTTATTACAAATCCGATGCGCTTAAAGAATACGGTTTTCCCGCGCTCGAACGCGGTGATGTCGTCGTTTTCTGGTTTCCGAATAATCCCGATCAAAGTTTCGTCAAGCGCGTCATCGGTTTGCCGGGTGAAACCGTCGAGATGAGGAGCGGCGTGTTTTATATTGACGGGAAAGAATTGAAAGAGCCGTATTTAGACCCCGAACACAACACGGCGCACATCAATATGCCGCCGAAAAGAGTTGATGCGCATTATTATTTCGTTGTCGGCGACAACCGCGATAATTCTTACGATTCGCGCAATTGGGGACTTGTGCCGGAAAAATACATTTACGGCAAAGCGATGTTTCGCTATTATCCGCTCAACGGATTCGGGTTTATCACGCACGGCAAGACCGAATTTAATTCGGCGGCAGCTTCCGGTAATCCGAGTTCTTTCGCCGACTCGCCAAACGAATACATTTCAAGATAATTTAAAAAAAACAACGCCGACCGAAACAGTCGGCGTTTTTAGTAAAAATGAATTTATCAAAAACTGCTTTGCTTGTTTTGGAAGACGGTCGCACGTTTCGCGGGCGCTCATTCGGTTTTGACGGCGAGATGTGCGGCGAAATCGTTTTTAACACTTCGATGAGCGGTTATCAGGAAGTTTTGACCGATCCTTCGTACGCCGGACAAATCGTTTGTATGACTTATCCGCTGATCGGCAATTACGGCGTTAATGCAAATGATGCCGAATCTGCTCGCCCTTGGGTTTCCGGTTTTGTCGTCCGCGAAGCGAGCCGCATCGCTTCAAACTGGCGCGCCGAGGAAACTCTTGATTCATATTTAAAACGCTGGAACATCGTCGGCATCGAACACATTGACACTCGCGCGCTCGTTCGCCACATCCGCGACAAAGGCGCGATGAGCGCCTGCATTTCTTCGATTGATTTAGATGAAGCGAGCTTGCTCGAAAAAGCCAAAAATTCCATACCGATGACAAATCGAGATTTGGCGAGCGAAGTGACGACCGATGAGCCTTACGAATTTGCACCCAAAGGCGACGAGCGTTTTCACGTTGTCTGTTACGATTTCGGCGTTAAGAAAAACATTTTGCACGAGCTGGCGGCTCTCGGCTGTCGCGTCACAGTCGTACCGGCAGACACGTCCGCGCGAGCGGTTCTCGAATACAAACCGGACGGCATTTTTCTCTCAAACGGTCCGGGAGATCCGGCGGCAATGAATCAGGCAGTTGAAGAAATCCGCAATCTGGCAAATTCCGGCACGCCGACTTTCGGAATTTGTTTTGGGCATCAACTTCTAGGACGCGCTTTCGGCGGCACGACTCACAAACTGCTTTTCGGGCATCGCGGCGGAAATCAGCCGGTCAAAGATTTACGTGCCGGAAACATTGAAATTACTTCGCACAATCACGGTTTCGCCGTCGTCGCCGAAAGCCTTCCGCCCGAAGTCGAAGTGACTCATATCAATCTCAACGACAACTGCTGCGAAGGAATGCAGCATAAAACTTTGCCGGTCTTTTCGGTACAGTATCACCCGGAAGCTGCGCCCGGTCCTCACGACGCCGCGCATCATTTTCGCCGTTTTATCGAATTAATGGAAAACCTAAAAAATTAAACAAAGGAGCGAAAGAGAAGATGAGTCGCTGGCGCGGTCGCTGGGAAAAATTTTGAGAATTAGCCATTACGGGCGGTCCCCCGTGCGGGGGACAAAATTAACGGCTTGGCAAATTCCTCCGGTTTGGAACGATTTGCAAAAAGGCATTCTGGCAATGGCGGAAGGCTCGACTGTGCTGCAAAAACAGGAAAAATTGCTGCGAGCCACGCGAGAAGTTTTGCTTTCAATCGTCAAAGACGTGCAGGAGGGATTGCTTGAAACTGTCGGTATCGAGAGCGAATTTTCGATTGATGACGGACGCTGCTCAATCGTTTTAATTCTGCCGGAAAGCACTGATACGGATATGGTCGCGCGGGCAATTGATGCAGAGAATGTTGAAGCATGGCGCGACGGGGAAAATCGCGTTCACGTCGGTATCAACCCTTGGTATTCGACCAAAGACGTTGACCAAACAGTGCTTTCGACAACCAAAGTCGTCCACGTTTTACTCGGTCTGCACGCGAGCGACTCGATGAAACCAAAAACCTTCGGGCAAAAGCTATTGGCGATGACAGCCGAAGTCCTGCTGATTCAAAAAAAAGCCTCCGTGAAAACAAATTGAAAATACAAAAGGAGCGTCTGCGCTATTTAAATTAACTTTCTTTTTCAGCCATCCCGCCAATTTCTTTTAATTTCTGCGCGGCAACTTCAACCGCCTGATCGGTTTTTCCTTCGTCAAGTAATTCTGCGACAATTCCACGACTGCCGCGATGTTCGAGCAGATGCCGATACATGACCGTAACCATTGCGACAACTGGAATTGCCAGAAAAATTCCGGTTGCCCCAGCCAGTTCACCGCCGCCGAGAATCGCCAGAATAATTGCCAATGGATGCAAATGGATGCCTTCGCCGACAATTCGCGGATAAAAAACGTAATCCTGCAAAATTCGCAAAACTCCGAGAAAAATGACGACGGCGATTGCTTCGCCTGAAGATTCCAGTCCGGCAATCGAGGTTGCCAAAACGGCGATGGAGAGCGGACCGACCATCGGAATAAATTCGGCAACGGCGGCAAGCAAACCGAGCAGGAGAGCATAATTAACGCCGATAGCATAAAAGCCGATGGTGCAAATTGTGCCGATCAGAAAACAGGAAATAAGCTGCGCCCGCATATAAGCGCGCAGTGTTTTGTTGATGTCCTGAAAAAACAATTCGGCGCGCCCGCGCATTCGCCCGCGCGGAAACGCGCGGACGGCGGCGAGCCGAAACAATTCGGCATCTCTCAGAACAAAAAAACCGAGAATCGGAATTAAAACCAGCCAGGGCAAAAACGTCACCGAGCTGAGCAGAATATTTCCGATTTCAGCCGTCGCATATTCGCCAATTGACGACGCGACTCTCGTTACGCCGTCCTGCAATTCCTGTCTGATCGCGGGCGGAATTCCGAGACGCTGATAACGCCGATTGATTTCATCAAAGCGCGTGCGAATCGTTTCCGCGTAGGTCGGCGCTTGTTGCGCAAACTGCGTTACCTGTTCGCTGATAAGGGGAAAAAGATAAGCCGCCGACGCCCATAAAACCGCAAAAATAAAAAGATAAGTGATTCCGATTGCGAGTGAGCGCGGCATCCAGCGACCGGCGTTCCGCTCCACAAACGGACGCTGAATCATTTCAATCAGCGGTGCGACCAGATAAGCAAAGAAAATCGCCAAAACGATGAGCAAAATCAATCCGCTCAACCAGTAAACCATAAAGCCGAGAATCAAAACGATCAGCAAAATCCCCAGAATCGTCACGACAATGCGCGTAATTGCGCGCACCGACGGATTAAACTCGGCTTGTTCGAGCGGCGAAAGATCCGTCGTGTCGTTTGTTTCGTCTGCGACTCGCTGCTCCGGCTTGTCAATCATAATTTGCGGGCGATTTTAATCGTCAAATTCTTCGGGTGTGCCTGCGGCGGCGATTCTTACGTCTTCATTTTCAAAAACGCTTGCGCGCCAATCGTCAAGGGAATCAACCAGCCGCAAAGCGACTTGCGGATGCGCGGCGTTGCGTTCGAGCCGCAAAACTTCGGCTTCGGCGGCGGCAATTTGTCCTTTTCCCTCGACTTTAAAGATAGCGAGCTGCACTTTGGTGCCGACGCGCGGCAGCCTTTTGGGCAAATGCACGAGAGTTCCGTCAACGCCGACGTTTTCCGTCATTCCTTCTTCCAGCACGCTGCTTCCCGTTTCATCCGTCCATTCGACTTTAATCGGCAGGGAAACGACAAACCGCGAGCTAATTCTTCGTTCTGCTTCCAAATTTTTTGTCATTTTTTTTGCTGCTAACGCCATACGGCGGCGACGCTTGCGAATAATACGCGAAAACAGTGAATTTAGTCTATAAAAATTCGTTCCCACAATTAGTAGATAGTACGTATTTTATTCATAAATTTGGATGCCGGAAGCCGTCATTAATCATCCACTTGCAAAAAAATGGATGGAGTGCGCTGGACACAGCCCAATTAGTTGTGGTACGTTCAAAAAGTATTTTGTGGACTGGAACGGTTCGCGGGGTACATTCCTAATCTCGACACGACAATCAGAGACTTCTTCGTTTTTTAAGAGTCTGGCTTTGGCTGACCCGATTAACTTCCTATGAGCCGAAGTTGCAAACTGCTTTTTTAGCCGTTTCCTGTATTGCATCGCGTCGTTGGAAGTTCAATAAACCGAAAAGGAGAAACCCAATAGTGAAAACGACCAGAAACTTTGTTTTTCTGACAATTACTTTTGCAGTTTTAGCTGCATTGCAATTCCCTCAAAGAGAATTCGCGCAAACATTAAACGGCGAAATCGCTAAAATCGAAGCAAAGGCTTCAACAACAGGAGCGACTTTCGTAAAATCAATCACCGAAGACAAATCTTCAAAAATCCAACCCCTTAAAATCAAAAATAGTAAAGAAAATCTGAAAACCGAAACCGTTTCGGCAAGCAAATCTGCGGCTGTTTTTAAAAGCGGTTCCGCCGCTGCCGGAGCTTATAGCGCAACGGCTTACTGCTTAAAAGGAAGAACCGCAAGCGGTTCGGGCGTGCGACGCGGAATCATCGCCGCCGATCCGCGCGTTTTGCCGCTCGGCACGCGCGTGCAGATCAGCGCCGGAGCTTGGAGCGGAACTTACACAGTCGCCGACACGGGCGGTGTGATTAAGGGGCGCAAAATTGACCTGTGGGTTCCGAATTCTTCGGAAGCACGCCGGTTCGGTCGCCGCAAGATTCATCTGACGGTTTTGGGCAGATAGTAAAAAACTGAATTTTATTAAAACTTTATTTACAGCCGCTTCCCTTGAGGCGGCTTTTTCATTTTCGGGCGATTTGTTTTAATTTAAATCTGATGAACAACAAAAAGGGAAATCAAGTCGGCGACAATGCACCCGATTTTGAATTAAAAGACGCCGCAGGCGCGAGCTGGCGTTTGTCCGAACAGCGCGGAAAAACCGTTGTTTTGCTGTTTTATCCCGGCGACAACACGCCGGTTTGCACGAGCCAGCTTTGCTCGGTGCGCGATCATTGGTCGGATTACCAGGCGACGGGCGCTGAAGTTGTGGGCATTTCGACTGATTCCGTTCAATCGCACGAAAATTTCGCCTCAAAACATCAATTACCGCTCCGGCTTCTCGCTGACGAACGCGGCGAAGTTACTCAATTATTCGGCGTCAAATCCTGGCTCCCGAACCGTTCGGCGCGCGCTGTTTTCGTGATTGATAAACAAGGCGTTATTCGTTATCGCAAAGTGCAGGCTTTGAGCATTATGCGCCCAAAAGACAACGATGTTTTGAAGGCAATAAGAGAAAGTGAATTGTAAATTGTAAATCGTAAATGGTTAATAGTGAATAGCCGCTTTGTTTTGATAAACTACGATTCACGAGGAAAAAACAATGGGAATATTTTCAGGTAATAATTTTAAATGCGCTCGGTGCGGGCGCTCAGCGCAACCGCTCGGCTACGCGCCGATTCCTACCGAACTCGGTCAGCGCGTCGGGACGGAAGTTTGCGCCGATTGCTGGCGCGAGTGGGTGCAAAAACAGCAGCAATTAATTAATCATTTCGGATTGGACGTTTCCAATCCCGATACACACACTTTTTTATTCGATCAAATGAAAATCTTCTTTTTCGACGAAGGCGTTGACCTCGCCAAAATTGATTCGAGCAAAGAAGGCTCGGTTAATTGGTAAAGAGGTAAAATAAAAAATATTTTGTCCGCGAAATAGGCGAAACGAACGAAAACAGATTGTTTCGCCTATTTCGCGGACAATTTGTTTTGCGGCAAGTCAAACTCTTTTCGCCGCGCAAAACGTAGATTTGTTGAATCGAAATTATTATCGAAAACCTTGATTATTAGGTTTGGACAAAAACTATGTTTTGGAAGAAATTCATTTTACTCGCTTTTTCACTTTTTCTCGTCGTCGGCGTCGAAGCCCAAAAACTTCCCGCGCCGGAACTTACAGGCGCAAAAGGCTGGCTGAACACCGATAAGCCTTTGACGCTCGGCGAATTGCGCGGCAAAATCGTGCTGCTCGATTTCTGGACTTACGGCTGCATCAACTGTATCCACATCATCCCAGACCTCAAAAAACTCGAAGCCAAATATAAAAACGAATTGGTCGTGATCGGCGTGCATTCGGGCAAATTCGATAACGAGCGCGACACGGAAAATATTCGCCGGATAATTTTGCGTTACGAGCTTGAGCATCCGGTTGTCAACGACGCTGAATTTAACATCTGGAACAGTTACGGCGTCGAGGCTTACCCGACACAGATTTTAATTGATCCGGCGGGAAACGTTGCGGGAAAAGCGGTTGGCGAAGGACAATTTCGAGGAATTGATGAGAGAATTCAAAAAACAATCAACGAGTTTCGCGGTAAAATAAACGAAAAGCCTTTGGAATTTAAAACCGAATTATCAAAGCTCGCCGATTCGCCGCTGCTTTTTCCCGGCAAAGTTCTGGCTGACGCCAAAGCGAATCGTCTTTTCGTCGCCGATTCAAATCACAATCGAATCGTCATCACGACTCTAGATGGCGCGCTTATGCAAACAATCGGAAACGGAGAAGCCAGTTTTACGGATGGAAATTTTGAAACGGCAGCGTTTCGCAAACCGCAGGGCTTGGCTTTTGACGGGGCAAATCTTTATGTCGCCGACACCGGAAATCACGCGATTCGGCGCGTCAATTTTGAAACAAAAACCGTTGAAACAATCGCCGGAACCGGCGAGCAAGGTTATTTGCAGCCTGCCGGAAATGCGCGTTCGACAGCGCTCAACTCGCCTTGGGATTTACAGCTTGTCGAGCGCGAATTATTTGTTGCGATGGCGGGCAATCATCAAATTTGGCGAATGGATTTAACCAAAAACGAAATCGGCGCGTTTGCCGGTTCGGGACGAGAAGCGCGCGAGGACGGCAGCCTGACCGAATCAGCGTTTGCCCAACCTTCGGGCTTAGCTTTTGATGGGAGATTTCTGTATGTCGCTGATAGCGAATCGAACATTATTCGAGCAATTGATTTAAAGAAAAAAGCGGTCAAAACTCTGATTGGCGGTGATTTATTCGAATTCGGCGACACGGACGGCACAGGCGATGAAGCGCGTTTGCAGCATCCGCTCGGCGTTGCGGTTTCGGGTAAAAATATTTTTATTGCGGACACTTACAATCACAAAATAAAAATTCTGAATCCAGCCGCACGCATCGTCCGGTCATTTGCCGGAAACGGAAAACCGGGCGGCGAAAACAGTTTGAAAGCCGCTTTTTACGAACCCGGCGGAATCAGCGCGGCAAATGGAAAACTGTTTGTTTCAGACACGAATAATCATTCGATTCGTGTAGTTGATTTAAAAACGCGAGCCGTTTCGACTTTAAAAATCAACGGTTTGCAGTCGCCGAAAAATAACCGCAAGAGTAAAGCGGCGAAACTATTAACTGTAAACTTTCAACTATCAACTATTTTGCAATGACAAACAGTTGATAGTTGATGGCGGATAGTTGATAGTTCGACTCAACATATCCGGGCAGTTATCTTCGGTTGAATCAATCTTTGTAAAAACGCTAAACTAAATTAAACGAACTGTTTTGTCGCCAGCGCCAAAGTTGAAACGAATTCGTTTCAACTTTGGCGCTGGCAAACTTTAACGAAAATTTTGTGAGCGAAAAACTCAAAATTGCAATTCAAAAATCCGGTCGTCTGAACGACGATTCGGTAAAAATGCTTAAGGAATGCGGCGTACATTTTCAAAGCGGACTAGGGAAACTGAAAGCCGAAGCCGCTAATTTCCCGCTTGAAATTTTCTTTTTGCGCGACGACGACATTCCCGAATACGTCGCCGATGCAGTCGCCGACATCGGCATTGTCGGCGAAAACGTTTTGCTCGAAGCCGGAACGAAAAATTTGCAGACAATCGAAAAACTGGGTTTCGGCAAATGCCGTTTGTCGCTCGCCGTACCTCGCGGATTTGAATACGGCAAAACTGCGGATTTAAACGGCAAGAGAATTGCGACGAGTTATCCGCGAATTTTGAGCGATTTTCTCAAAAACCGAAACGTCGAAGCCGAGATTCATACGATCAGCGGCTCGGTTGAAATCGCGCCCGGCATCGGTTTGGCGGAAGCGATCTGTGACATCGTAAGCTCCGGCAGCACGCTTTTTACCAACGGTTTGCGCGAAGTCGAAACGGTTTTGCGATCCGAAGCCGTTTTAGTTTCGCGCGAGAATTTAACGGAAAATTTACAGGCGATTTTGGACAAACTGCTGTTTCGCATCAAAGCCGTCAAAGCGGCGAAAAACAACCGTTATATTTTGCTCAATGCGCCGAACGCGCAGATTGAAAAAATCATTTCGCTGCTTCCCGGAATGAAAAGCCCGACTGTTTTGCCGCTCGCCGTTGAAGGCTGGAGTTCGGTTCATTCGGTCATTGAAGAAAACGATTTCTGGGAAATTGTCGAGAATTTAAAAGCCGCCGGAGCGGAAGGAATTCTCGTGCTTTCGATTGAGCAGATGATAAAATAAATGAAAATTGAGAAGTGAGAACTGAGAATATTAAATATTTCGTTCTCCATTCTCCGTTCTCAGTTCTCAGTTTTAATGCAAATTATTCGTTATCCCGAAAAGTCCGATTGGAAAGTGATTGTCGCGCGACCGACGTTTGAAACGGCGAGCTTGGAATCAATCGTTTCAAACATTTTGGACGATGTGAAGTTAAACGGCGACACGGCTTTGCGGCGTTACACGGCGCAGTTCGATAAAACTGACATCGAAGATTTCGCCGTTTCCGAAAGCGAATTTGACGAAGCGGAAAAACAAATTTCCGCCCAATTAAAGCAGGCGATCTTGCACGCCAAAGAAAATCTCGAAAAATTTCATCACTTGCAAATCGAAAAACCCGAGAAAATTGAAACTACACCGGGCGTCATCTGCTGGCGCGAATCGCGTGCGATTGAACGAGTCGGGCTTTACATTCCGGGCGGAACCGCGCCGCTTTTTTCCACCGTTCTGATGCTGGCTGTTCCGGCGCGCATTGCGGGTTGCGGCGAAATCGTTTTGTGTTCGCCGCCGGATGAGGCGGGCAAAATCCATCCGGCGATTTTGTTTGCGGCGCGTGTCTGCGGCACGACAAAAGTTTTTAAAGTCGGCGGAGTTCAGGCAATTGGGGCAATGGCTTATGGAACTGAAACCGTTCCGCAGATTTATAAAATTTTCGGTCCGGGAAATCAGTTTGTCACCGCAGCGAAGCAAATGGTCGCGCGCGAAGGCACGGCGCTCGATATGCCAGCCGGACCTTCGGAAGTTGCGGTTTTAGCGGACGAAACGGCTGTTCCGGCATTTGTCGCCGCCGATTTGCTCTCGCAAGCCGAACACGGCGCGGACAGTCAAGTCTTACTCGTCACCACCGAAGAAAAAATAATCGAGCCGGTTTTGCGGGAATTGGAAAGCCAGTTAAACCGTTTGCCGCGCCGCGATTTGACCGCGCAGGCATTGGAAAACAGCCGCGCGGTTTTAGTCAAAAACACCGAGGAAGCGGTTGAGCTTTTAAATGAATATGCGCCGGAGCATTTGATTCTGGCTTGCCGCGACGATGAACAAATTGCGGCAAAAGTCGTCAATGCAGGTTCGGTTTTTCTGGGAAATTATTCGTGCGAATCAGCGGGCGATTATGCTTCCGGCACAAATCACACTTTGCCGACAAACGGTGCGGCGCGAACGTTTTCGGGAGTTTCGGTTGACAGTTTCGTCAAAAAAATCACGTTTCAAAAACTTTCGGCTGAAGGCATCAAAAATCTCGGCGCAACAATTGAAACTATGGCAGCGGCTGAAGGCTTGGAAGCGCACAAAAACGCCGTCACTTTGCGGTTGAAAGAATTAAGCAGGAAAGCTGCGGTTTAAAAAGAAATGACTTTATTGAGAAAAAATCAGAACAACACGCCGCTCGCTTTGAAATTAAAAGCCGTGCGCAGCGATTTGCTGAAATTGCACAAGATTTTGCTCGAACACGAAAAAGCGAATTACGAAGCCGTCAACGGGCAAATCGCCAACACCGGCATTTATTTGCGGCTCGTGCTGGACGATCCGCATTTCGCCTGGCTGCGGATTTTGTCCGGCTTGATTGTCGAAATTGACGAGGCTTTTGACGGCGACGAGGCTGTGACGGACGAAGTTGTGTATATTTTCGGCGACCAAATCCGGGAAATGTTAATGAGGGGCGACGCGGAGAATGATTTTGCGCGAAAATACACGCTCGCGCTCGAAAATTCGCACTCAGCGGTTATGCAGCATTCGGGAATTGCCGATCAACTCGCCGAAATCAAGCGATGACGTTTAATCTCGACAAGTTAGTGCGGGAAAACGTCAAAAATCTCGTGCCTTATTCGTCCGCCCGCAAAGAGTTTGCGGGTGCGGCTGAGATTTTTCTCGACGCCAACGAAAACAGTTTCGGGTCGCCGACTGAAAAATCGTTTAATCGTTATCCAGACCCGCTGCAAACGAAAATCAAAGAACGAATCGCTCATTGGCACAATTTGTCGCCCGAACAAATTTTCATCGGAAACGGCAGCGACGAGGCGATTGATTTGCCGTTTCGCGTTTTTTGCCAGCCGGGAAATGATGAAATTATTACGACGCCGCCGACGTACGGAATGTACGAAGTTTCGGCAAATATCAACGATGTTCGAGTGAAAAAGGTTTTGCTCTCGCCGGATTTTGAGCTTTCGGCAGAAAAAGCTTTGGACGCCGTTTCGGGAAACACAAAGCTGATTTTTCTTTGTTCGCCGAACAATCCGACCGGAAACAGTTTGAACGAAAAGGCGGTTTTAAAAATTCTCGAAAATTTCGACGGGATTGTCATCGTTGACGAGGCTTACGCTGATTTTTCCGACAAACCGTCATTCGTCGGTGGCATTGTAAACTTCCCTAATCTCGTCGTTTTGCAAACTTTCTCGAAAGCATGGGGACTGGCGGGCTTGCGCATTGGGATGGCTTTTGCCAACGCCGAAATTATTACGCTTTTGAACAAAGTCAAACCGCCGTATAACGTTTCGCAAATCGCGCAGGAAACTTTGCTCGCGGCTTTGGATAAAAAGGCGGAAGTTGAAAAAGTCGTGGCGGAAATTGTGCGGCAGCGTGAGCTTTTAGCCGCAGAATTACAAAAGTTTTCGTTTGTCACGCGCATTTATCCAAGCGATGCCAATTTTCTTTTAATTAAAACTTCGGATGCAAACCCGATTTATAAATATTTGGTTGAGCAAAAAATCGTCGTCCGCAATCGCACAAACGTTGAACTTTGCGAAGGCTGTCTGAGAATTACAGTCGGAACGCCGGAAGAAAATCAAACTTTGCTCGTTGCTTTAAAAGATTACGAATGAAAAAAGTTTTATTTATTGATCGAGACGGAACAATCGTTCACGAACCACCCGATACGTTTCAGGTGGACAGTTTCGACGTGCTGAAATTTGTGCCGAATGTGATTACTTTTCTGGGCAAAATCGCGCGCGAGCTTGATTACGAACTCGTGATGGTGACAAATCAGGACGGGCTTGGGACGGATTCGATGCCCGAAGAACGATTTTTTCCGGTGCAGGAATTTATAATGCAGACCCTTGAAAACGAAGAAATTCATTTCGCCGAAATCTGCATTGATCGCTCGTTTCCGCACGAAAATCGCCCTACGCGCAAACCCGGAACTGCGATGCTCGCCAAATATTTTTCGCCCGAATATGATCTTAAAAATTCATTCGTCATCGGAGACCGTTTAACCGATGTTTTGCTCGCCCTAAATTTGGGTGCGCAGGCGATTTTTCTCAAAAATTACGATTCGGCGGAAGAACTGAAAAACGAAATCGCGCTGGTTGCCGACGGTTGGCGGCAAATTTACGAGTTTTTGAAATTGCCCGCGCGTCTGGTTTCAAAACGTCGCAAAACAAACGAAACCGACGTTTCGGTTGAATTAAATCTTGACGGCAGCGGAAAAGCCGAAGTTAAAACAGGCTTGAATTTTCTCGATCATATGCTTGAACAAATCGCGCGACACGGCGGAATTGATTTGAAAATCGAAGCCAAAGGTGATTTGCATATTGACGAGCATCATACGGTCGAAGACACGGGGATAACTTTGGGGCAGGCGTTTGACGAGGCTTTGAAGGACAAACGCGGAATCGAGCGGTACGGATTTTGTTTGCCGATGGACGATTGTTTGGCGCAAGTGGCGATTGATTTCGGCGGGCGCAACTGGCTCGTCTGGGAAGCGGAATTTCGACGCGAACGAATCGGCGACGTGCCGACCGAATTATTCTCGCATTTTTTCAAATCGTTCACCGACAACGCGCGCTGCAATCTGAATGTAAAAGCGGAAGGCACAAACGAGCATCACAAAATCGAAAGCATTTTTAAAGCCTTCGCCAAAGCAATAAAAATGGCTGTCCGCCGCGATATTAATTCAACCGCGCTGCCTTCGACAAAAGGAAGCCTTTGACAGTTATCAGTTATCAGTTATCAGTCAACAATCCTGATAACTGATAACTGATAACTGATAACTGAATGAAGATTGCTATCGTTAAATACAACGCCGGAAACGTCGAATCGGTGAAAAACGCGCTCAATCGTTTGGGTGTCGAGCCGGTTTTGACCGATTGCGCAAAAGAATTGCAAACGGCGGATAAAGTGATTTTTCCGGGCGTCGGCGAGGCTTCGACCGCTATGCGGTATTTGCGGGAAAAAGGCTTGGACACAACAATTAAAAATTTGCGGCAGCCGGTTTTGGGCGTGTGTCTCGGAATGCAGCTTTTGGGCGGGTTTTCCGAGGAAAACGAAACCGAGTGTTTGGGAATAATGCCGTTTCGAGTGAAGAAATTTGAAAGCCGGACGCAAAAAGTGCCGCACGTCGGTTGGAATCAAATCGGCAATGCTCAATCAAAACTTTTTGAAAATGTGGGCGAAAGCTCGTTTGTTTATTTCGTTCACAGCTATTTTGTGCCGGAAAATCCGGCGACAATTGCCGTTTGCAATTACATCGAGCCGTTTAGCGCGGCGGTTGAGTTTAAGAATTTTTACGGCGTTCAATTTCACACAGAGAAATCGGGCGCGGTCGGAGAAAAGATTTTAGAGAATTTTTTGAAATTATAAAAATGAAAGATAAAAACAATATGGTTAAAGACGAAACGACCGAAACGGCGGAAAGCATCGGGCAGCAAATTTTAGGCGAGCTGGAAATCATCGGCGGCATTTTAACCGGCGATCCTGTAACCAGAAGCGAAGGCGAATTTAATGTCGAAACGGGCGGGATTCATCATCGGGCAAGCGAAGATTTGCACTCCGCAGACGAGGCAAACCGCAACAATGATTGAAGTTATTCCGGCGATTGATGTTATCGAAGGGAAAGCCGTGAGGCTCGCGCAAGGCGATTTTTCGCAAAAAACAGTTTACAGCGAAAATCCTTTGGACGTTGCTCGGCAATTTGAAGACGCGGGCGTTCGTCGTTTGCACATCGTTGATTTAGACGGTGCGCGACACGGCAAAGTCGTAAACCTTTCCGTTCTGGAAAAGATTGCCGCAAACACCGATTTAATCGTTGACTACGGCGGTGGAATCAAAACGCGAACGGACGCTGAAACTGTTTTCGATGCTGGCGCTCAACTGATTTCGGTCGGTAGCATTGCCGTCAAATCGCCTGAAGATTTGGAAGATTTTATTGCCAAGTTTGGCGGCGACAAAATTCTGCTCGGCGCTGATGTAAAAGATAAAAAAATCGCTATTAATGGATGGCAAACCGCGACCGAAATCGAATTGATTTCGTTTTTGCGCGAATGGTTTGCTAAAGGCATTCGCCAGGCATTCTGCACGGACATTGCCAAAGACGGACTTCTCCAAGGCGCAAGCGTGGAAATTTACGAGGAAATCAGCCGGGCGTTGCCCGATTTAAAATTAATTGCCAGCGGCGGCGTCAGCCGAATCGAAGATTTCGAAGCGCTCGAAAAAGTCGGTTGCAGCGCCGTTATTGTTGGAAAAGCGATTTACGAAGGCAAAATCACGCTCGAAGATTTAAGTAATTACACCAAAAATGCTGGCTAAACGAATCGTTCCGTGCCTTGATGTCAAAGACGGACGCACGGTGAAGGGAACAAATTTCGTCAATCTGCGCGATGCAGGCGACGCCGTTGAACTGGCGGCTCGGTATGCGGCTGAAGGCGCAGACGAGCTTGTTTTCCTGGACATTACGGCGACAAACGAAAAACGCCGGACGCTTTCCGCTCTTGTGAAACGGGTTGCAGCGGAAATCAACATTCCATTTACGGTCGGCGGCGGAATCAACGAGATTGCAGACATCGAAATTTTGCTCGCGGCGGGTGCGGACAAAGTTTCAATCAACACGGCTGCCGTTAAAAATCCCGCTTTGATTGAGCAAGCCGCGCTCAATTTCGGTTCGCAATGCATCATTGTGGCGATTGATGCGAATCTGGTGGAAAACGAGTGGCGTGTTTTCTTAAATGGCGGTCGCATCGCTACGGATTTGAACGTTTTTGATTGGTCTCGTCGAACGGTTGATTTGGGCGCGGGCGAGATTTTGCTGACTTCAATGCAGCAAGACGGAACGCGCAACGGATTTGCCGTCGAATTAACACGGAAAGTCGCCGAAATTGTCAGCATTCCGGTTATCGCTTCGGGCGGCGCGGGCAAAATCGAACATTTCGCTGAAGTTTTTACTGACGGCAAAGCTGATGCCGGGCTGGCGGCTTCAATTTTTCATTTTCGGGAAATTCAGATTCCCGCTCTCAAAGATTATCTTCGACAACAAAAAATAACGGTTCGTTAAAATTTCATTTTACTTCGATTTCTGCTGCATTTTTGCGTGATTTATGAAAAAGAAATATGATACAATGTTTCACCTATAAAACAGAGTTCGGAGCTTGAAATGAGAAAGAAGAAAGAAAAAATTGCGGAAGTTGTTGAAATAGTGAAAGCTGTTGAAGTGAAGGAGCGAAAACAAGCATCGGCGCAGGAGTTGATTAGAAGAGTGTTGGTTGATGATTTTCTTTTTCAGCCGGTGTCAAAGCGGGCGACGAGCTTTGGCGAAAGAATTTTGCTGCGCTCGCCCGAAGCAAATGTCGAGGCGCATCTTGGAGTTTACCGGATTTGTTTTTATTTGAACGAAACCGAAACCGGAGAAGAATCGTCGCCAAATAATCTGCCGACAAAGCGTGCGCCGCGCTGTTTTGATACCGATCATCGCGGTTTAATCAAAGAGTATTTAATTCGTGTTGTCGGGCAGCCCGTCGGCAAAAAGGGGCGCGCTAAATCTAATCAGATTGAGCTGTTTCCGGGGCAGAAAGAAGCCGCTTAAATTCGGCTAAAACGTTTTTGCCCGCGAATGAAGCGAATTTACACGAATTTAATTTCTATTCGTGTAAATTCGCTTCATTCGCGGGCTTTTTCTTTTGTATTCGGATTTGCGCCTGAGTTTAATTTAGTGATTCAATCTGAAAATCAAATATGGAAGTTGATTTTGCCAAATTTGCCGATAATCTTGCACCGGCGATTGTTCAGGATTTTGAAACCGGAAAAGTTTTGATGCTCGGTTATATGAATGCCGAATCATTCGAGAAAACCAGAGCGGAAAATCGCGTCACATTTTTCAGCCGTTCGCGACAGCGGCTTTGGACGAAAGGCGAAACGAGCGGAAATTTTTTGTTTGTTAAAGAAATTCTGCTCGATTGCGATGCGGACGCGATTTTAATTAAAGCCGTTCCGGCGGGCGTGGTTTGTCACACCGGCGCAGACACTTGTTTTGACGAAAAAAACACTGAATCGGATTTTTTGTTTGAACTCGAAAAAACGATCTGGCAGCGCAAAAATCAATCGCCGGAAGAATCTTACACCGCAAAGCTTTTTTCCAAAGGCGCAAAGAAAATCAGCCAGAAAGTCGGCGAGGAAGCGGTTGAATTAGTGATTGAGGCGCAAGGCGAAAACGACGATTTATTTTTAAACGAAGCCGCCGATCTCACATATCATTTGCTCGTTTTGCTCGCTTCGCGCGGTTTTACTTTGGAAGATGTTTCAGAAGTTTTGCGTGAACGGGCAAGTAAACACTAGCGTAAATAAAGTTGAAACTATCAACTATCCACTATTAACTATCAACTATTTTCCAATGCAGAACAGTTGATAGTTAATAGTGGATAGTTGATAGTTCTTTTATTTTGCAGCGGTGTTCAGATTTGCTTAAAAAAGAACAAGCAATTACAGAACAGTTCTTGTCGGAATTAATTTTCCTGCTTCCGGTTTTCTGCCGATGACCAAAAAACGCTGCAAAAGAGTCAGCTTTTCCGTCGGTTCTTTCGGTATTTCAACGTAATCAATAACAACCCGGTTGTTTTCCTCAGAAAATTTAAAATAATTGAGTCTGAAAGTCGGAAAATAAACTGCCGGGAGCAAGCCGAAACGAACTGTGACGCGGCGGAGAATTTTTAGCCACGTTCCGGTATTGATAATTGCGCGATTGTCTTCGTCCTCGACCAAAAATGCTTCGTGAGTGTGACCGAAAACATAAGCACAGACATCAGATTCTGCTTTGAAAATTTTTCTGGCGTGGTCGAGATAAATGTTGTTCGCTTCGTTAGTCGAAGCCGATTTATAGGGCGGAAAAACTTGAAAACGCGAAAGCGTGTAGCGCATATCGCGGTAGATTAAATAAAGCGGAACCGAAACCGTGAAAATGAAAAACCAGACAAACATACTCACGGTCAAAATCCAGCGCAAAACATCGCCGAATATACCCAAAGCACGTGTTAAAGGATTATCAAGCAGATAATTAACGTCAAAGATGCCGAGGATTTTCAGCAACTGTCCAATCAAGGCAAAAGCCGTAATCGTTAACAACAGCAAAAACGGCAATAAAAGCCAGCGCAAAATGATGTTCATTTCGTTATAAAAATAATTTGAAATGAGCCAATCGGGAATGCTTCGCACGTCAACCGAGCGAATGTCTTTGAGCCAGTCGCTGGCTCCGAAAACCGAAAGCAAGCTGGCTCCGCTGACAAAGCTTTTGGTGATGAAAAAACCGGCGGGCAAAGCATACGGGTTTCCGTAAGCCGCAGCCGCGTTAAACGGGTCTATTTGCTGCCCGTGTTCGATCCAGATTTTTCTTCCCGCCAGCTCGCGCACGAGCGCTAGCGATGTGTCGAGATTTATATTATATTGACTGAGTTTTGCGGCATACGCAGGATCGCAAGCCAGATCGTAATCGTGATTGCCGACCATCATCGTAATTTGAATTTTTTCCCCCGTGAGTTTTAATTGCTCGAAAATGGCGGCGTGATGTTTGATTATTTCATCCAACTGCGCCGTTCCTTCGACGGTTGTTAATTCCCAAAAACCGAATGTGTCGCCCGCGATGATCAATTCTGTTTCTCTGTTTTTAAGCTCAAGCTCCTGTAAAAAAGCCACCAATTCTTCCGTAAAATCGCAGATTTGCAGTTGCCCGTCGCCTCCGAAATGCAAATCGCTGATTAAATAAAATTCTTTTTTCATAATCCGAACTAAAATTGCCGAAACTCATTTTAAGCAATTAATCCGAAATCCGGTTTTTAGTTTTATATTTTTCCTGTGAAAATTAATTTTCAGTTGCCAAAGGCGGGCGTTCCGTGTCAAACTTTGCCGCCGGAAACCTCTGTTTTAAAATTATAATGCGAGATATTTTATGAGTTTTGCAGATTTGTTTCGTAAAAAATCCATCAGCCGGATTCAAGCCGATGCGGAAGCCGGTTTTTCTGACGCCGAAACTGTTGCGGGCGATAACGTGCATTTACGCCGCACTTTGAAGCTGCGCGATTTAACCTTAATGGGAATTGCCGCGATTATCGGCGCGGGCATTTTCGCGATGATCGGGGGCGCGTCGAATCGCGGCGGTCCGGCGGTGATTTTTTTATTCATTTTTACCGCCATTGCCTGCGCTTTTTCCGCGCTTTGTTATGCCGAATTTGCTTCGCGGATTCCGGTCGCAGGTTCGGCTTACACATACGCTTACGCTTCGTTCGGCGAGTTTTTCGCGTGGATTATCGGTTGGGATTTGATTGTTGAATACGCCATCGGCAACATAGCCGTCGCTATTTCGTGGAGCGATTATTTTACACGCCTGCTGTCGAGCTATGGGTTGAAAATTCCCGCTTATCTGACAATGGATTATGTCAGCGCGTCGCGCGGTTTTGCAGATAATCAAGAAGCCGTGGCGGGCGCACTCGCGCAAGGTCAGACGCTCGACGCGCTTTCCAAAATGAAAGGCGACGATTTGGCTTTGATTTCCGACAAACTGACGACCGGAACAATCGAGGCTTATGAAGCATGGACGACCGCGCCGATGCTCGGCGATTGGCGAATCATCGCGGATTTTCCCGCTTTGATGATTACTTTTCTCATCACCGCTTTGGTTTATATCGGAATCCGCGAATCAAAGTTTGCCAGCAATATTATGACGCTTTTGAAAATCGCCGTGATTTTGCTGGTCATTTTTCTCGGATTTTTCTATATCAATCCGGAAAATTGGGTGCCGTTTGCGCCGAACGGATTTTCCGGCGTGATGGCGAGCGTGGCGGCTGTCTTTTTCGCTTACATCGGTTTCGACGCGCTTTCGACCACCGCCGAAGAATGTGAAAATCCCCGCCGCGATTTGCCGCGCGCGATGATTTATTCACTTGTAATTTGCACCGTTTTGTATGTCACGCTGGCGCTGGTTTTGACGGGAATGGAAAGCTATACGAACTTAAACGTCGGCGATCCGCTGGCGTTTGTTTTCCGCGAACGCGCGCCGTGGGTTTCGGGAATTATCGCCGTCAGCGCGGTGATTGCGCTGGCGACCGTTTTTCTGGTTTTCCAGCTTGGACAACCGCGTCTCTGGATGGCGATGAGCCGCGACGGTTTGCTGCCGAAGATTTTTTCTTCGATTCACCCGCGTTTTAAAACTCCGTGGTTTTCGACGATTATTACCGGTCTTGTCGTAGCGATTCCAGCGCTTTTTATGAATCTGACCGAAGTCACGGATTTGGGCGTGATCGGAACGCTGTTCGCGTTTACGCTCGTTTGCGCCGGGATTTTGATGAAAGATGAAGAATTCGGGCGCGAAAATCGTTATGTGCCTTACATTGATTCGCGTTTCGTCGCGCCCGCGCTTTTTATTATTGTAATCGCGGTGCTTTTATATTTTAATCCGACGGCGTTTCGTGATTTGGTGACCGTTGTGCCAGATGCAGAAAAAAACGAAACGTGGCTCAGCGCGTTTTCACATAAAATTCCGTTTATCGTTTTTCTGCTTTTCTCGATTGCGATGACGGTTTTATGCGTCGTTAAACGGCTGACGCTAATTCCGGTTTTGGGCGTAATGTGCTGCACATATTTGATGACAGAGTTGGGCATTACGAATTGGAGCCGGTTCGGATCGTGGCTGCTGTTCGGTCTGGCGATTTATTCGAGCTACAGCTATTCTTCGAGCAAGCTCGGCGACGCGGGCGGGCGTTCGCAGAAAACCAATGTTGCTTTAAAGATCGCCGCAGTCGGATTTTTCCTGTCCGGCATCGGTTTGGCGATTATCGCATTTCCGTTTGTTGACGGGATTATTACTTATTTTATTCCCTCCTTGACGGCAACGGCGCTGTGGTCTGTGGCAATGATTTTGTTCATTGTCGGACTTATAACCGGCATTGTGGGGATGATGAGCGGAATGACGCGCGAAGACAAGGTATGAAAATTTTAGTTCTCGGAGCGGGCAAAATGGGGCGCGGCGCGGTTCATGACCTCGCGCATAATTCGCCGGATGTAAGCGAAATTACGGTCGCGGATGCAGATTTTCCGCTCGCCAATTTTATCGCCAAGCTCGAAGGCAACGGCAAATGTACGCCGCAGGAAATCAACGTCGAAAATTTTGCCGAAGCTGTCGAATTAATGCGCGGTCACGACGCCTGTATCTCCTGTGTGCCGTATTTTTACAATATGCTGCTTGCGGAAGCCGCTCTCGAAGCGAGAGTTAATTTCTGCGATTTGGGCGGCAATAACACCATCGTCGCGCAGGAATTGTCGCTCGATCAGGCGGCGCGCCAAGCCGGAATCAATATTATTCCCGATTGCGGTCTCGCGCCCGGAATGGTTTCGGTTTTGGCAATGCACGGCGCGCATCGGTTCGATGCGGTTGATTCGATCAAAATCCGCGTCGGCGGTTTGCCGCAAAATCCTAAACCGCCGCTCGATTATCAGCTTGTTTTTTCAATCGAAGGCTTGATTAACGAATACGTCGAGCGCGCAATTGTCATCCGCGACGGCGAGATAACCGATGTCGAATCAATGACCGAAACAGAATTGCTGGAGTTTGTAGGCTTTCCGCCGCTCGAAGCGTTTCAGACTTCGGGCGGAACTTCCACGCTGCCGCAAACTTTTCTGGGTCGCGTGCGCGAGCTTGATTACAAAACGATTCGTTATCGCGGGCATTGCGAGCGGTTTAAAACCCTGATTGATTTAGGGTTTGCCGATTCGGCGCCGATTGCCGTGCGGACGGCGACAAACGACACGGTACAAGTCGTCCCGCGCCGCTTTCTGTCCGATTGGCTTGTCCGGCATCTGCCGCGCAATGAGCCGGATTTGGTTTTAATCCGGCTCGAATTTGCAGGCGAAATGAACGGCGAAGACAAAATTTTGCGCTACGACATCATTGATCGTTTCGAAGAGGCGACGGAGCTAACGGCGATGATGCGAACCACAGCGTTTCCCGCGTCAATCGTAGCGCAAATGATGGCGCGCGGCGAAACGCTCGACCGCGGCGCGATGCCGCAGGAATCGGTTATTCCGCCCGACAGATTTATCGAAGAGCTTGCTCGACGAAATATTAAAATTCAGGAAAGCCGGATAATTTAAAACCTCAATCACGCAAAATGCTCGAAAGGATAAAATATCGTTTCTACGACATTCTCGTCGAAACGGACGATAACGATTTGATTGATCGTATTGTCGCCGCGTTTTTGATGGTTTTGATTTTAATCAACGTCGCGGCGGTGATAGTGGAAACGGTTGACGAATACAACGAGAAATACGGAGCGGTTTTTCAATCAATTGAGGCTTTCTCGGTCGGAGTTTTTACAATCGAATATTTATTGCGGCTGTGGGTGGCGACTTACAATCCAAAATTCAGCAAGCCGTTAACGGGCAGAATCCGGTTTGCTTTGACGCCGATGGCGATAATTGATTTGATTGCGATTTTACCCGCCTTTCTGCCGTTGCTTTTCGCGTTCGATTTGCGAATTATTCGTATCCTTCGGCTTTTTCGTTTGTTTCGATTGCTGAAAATGAACCGCTATGTCGAAGCTCTGGATAAGCTGGACGATGTTATTTGGTCAAAACGCCAGGAATTGCTGACGATTACGCTCGCCGTCGCCACTCTGCTTTTATTTGCGTCGAGCTTTATTTATATCTTAGAAAACGAAGCGCAGCCGGATAAATTTCCCAGCATTCCGGCGGCGATGTGGTGGGGAATCGCGACGCTGACAACGGTCGGCTACGGTGATGTTTACCCGGTGACGCCTTTAGGAAAGCTGCTCGCGGGATTGATCGCGTTTTTGGGCGTCGGTATTTTCGCTTTGCCCGCCGGAATTTTGGCAAGCGGTTTTGCCGAAGAAGTTAGAAAAAGAAGGGAAATTTCTGACTGCGAAACCGTTTGTCCGCATTGCGGTCGAGACTTGCCGCCGGTTGAAAAGTAGATCGTTTTTTAGCGGGAATTCAGGTTAAGGATTATTTCGCCGCCGAGACGCCGAAGACGCTGAGTTTAAAACAAATGAGATTAAAAGGGTAATAATATATTTTACTCACCTAAGGCTTCGCGTTTCAGACATGCGAATAGAAAAATCATTTCAGTCGATCAATAAATGAATACAATGAATAGCAATAAAAAAGAGTTGTCACCGGAACAACGTGAAGAATTACTCAGAGCGTTGAAAGCCCGTTTTGAGAAAAACATAAACCGCCATAAAAATCTTGAATGGGCTAAAGTACAAGCAAAGCTGGAAGCTAATACTGAAAAACTGTGGTCGCTGGGTGAAATGGAAAGAACCGGCGGCGAACCGGATGTCGTTGGCTTTGATGAAAAAACGGGCGAATACATTTTTTACGATTGTTCGGCGGAAAGTCCCAAAGGACGCAGAAGCGTTTGTTACGACCGCGAAGCGCAGGAGGCAAGGAAAGAACATAAACCGGAAAATAACGCCGTTGATATGGCGGCTGCCATGGGCATTGAGCTTTTAACGGAAGAACAATATAGAGACTTACAGAAACTTGGGAATTTCGACGCGAAAACGTCAAGCTGGGTGAAAACACCTTCTGACATTAGAAACTTGGGCGGCGCGCTCTTTGGTGATTTCCGCTACGGCAATGTATTCGTGTATCACAGCGGCGCACAATCTTACTATGGAGTCAGGGCATTCCGCGGCTCGCTGCGGGTCTAAATTCTGCACACGCGGGTGAGAAAAATATGTTATTGCCATTAAAAGAATTGTGTCTCCTAGAGCAGATTTCAGAATTATGCAATACAAACAGAAGCCCGCGCGTCAGCAAGGGCGGAATAGTTGACCTGTGAGTTCCGCCCTTGCTGACGCGCGGGCTTCTGTTTTGTGCATCAATTAACTGAACTCTGCTCTATTTTTCTTATTCCCTTGCTGCTCGTAAAATTTCGGCGACGCTCCAAGCCTGCGCGATGCAGCCGCGCGGCGCGTGCGGAGCTTCGGCGTCGAAAATCTCGGAGATTTGTCCGACGCCGGCTTCGGATAAATGAGCTTTGAAATTTTCGAGCCAATCTTGAAATTTCTCCGTCTCGTTCGGAAAAACTTTGCCGCGCGCAGTCCAAAACGCGCCAGCCAGCCAACCCCAAATTGTGCCTTGATGATAAGCCGAATCGCGACGGAAACCGTCGCCTTCGTAACGCGGGCAATAATTCGCGTCTTTCGGCGAAAGAGAGCGCAAACCGACCGGCGTTAACAATTCGCGTTCGACTTTTTCAACTACTTTTCGGGCTTTTTCGCCTGTGATGAGCGCGTGTTTTAAGCTGACGGCGAAAATCTGATTCGGACGAATTGCGGCGTCGCGCCCGCCGTTGATGCAATCGAAAAGACATTCTTCCTGCTCGTTCCAAAAACTCTGGTTAAAGCTCAGTTCGGCTAAATCAGCCATCGCCGCGTATTGCGCGCGTTCGGCTTCGTCTTCAAAACGCGCGGCTAAATTTTCCATCACTCGCAGAGCGTTGTACCAGAGCGCTTGAATTTCAACGGCTTTGCCGAAACGCGGCGTAAAAACCGTCTCGCCGGATTTCGCGTCCATCCAGGTTAGCTGCGTTGTTTCATCTCCGGCATAGAGCAAACCGTCCGTGTCAACGTGAATGTTGAAACGAGTTCCGCGCAAATGCCATGCAATAATATCGGACAAGCTTTCGTAAAGATTTTCCCGCACAAAATCATAATCTCCGGTTTTTTCGACAAACGAGCGAATCGCCTCAAAATACCAGAGCGTTGCGTCAACCGTGTTGTATTCTGGTTCTTCGCCCACATCGGGAAAACGATTTGGAAGCATTCCCTGCGAAATGTGCCGGGAAAATTCCAGAATGATGCTTCGCGCAATCTCCGGGCGATTTGTTGCGAGCGTTAAACCGGGCAGCGCTATCATCGTGTCGCGTCCCCAATCGGAAAACCAGTGATAACCGGCAATGACGGATTTTTCCGCGCCGCGCGAGACAATGAATTGATCGGCGGCGAGCGCGAGACGCTGCAAAAACTTGTCTTTGAAACCGGAAATTTCAATCAAATCAGCGCGGCGTTTAAGCTCCGCTTGTCTTAATTTTTTGACATCCGTCATTGTTCGGCTCGTTGAAACGGCAACGGAAACCGTTTCTATGGGTTTAATTTCAAATTTCAGCGTGAAAGGCTGATACAGATTTTCGCGGTAATCAAAACCGCGTTCGCGTTCGCGCTCGTATTCAAAATTGCGGTACCAAAATCCGGTTTTCTCCGCCGCGCCGTTTTCAAAAGCAAAATATAGTTCGGGAAATCGGTCGGAAAGCCGAACTGAAACGAGATTTTCAGCGGCTTCAAAATCAATTTCAAAATTTTCCGCCTCGCGGCGCAAATGATGATAATCACGGAAAGCGAGCAGAGGTTTTAATTCAAAATCAACTTTGGACTGTAAGCTGGGCACTTTGAACCCGTAATCGCAGACGAGCGTATTTTCGCCGTGTGGCATTAAAACGGTTTTGAAGATTTCGACGCCTTCGATTTCGTAAACCCAAAAGGGAATCCCTGAACCGTCAAACTCTTTCAAAAATTTGTAGCCATCGGGATAAACAGCGTTCGGGTATTGATTTGCGGAAAGCTCAAACCGTCTGCCATCAACAATCAGCGTTTCTTCAAATTTCGAGAGCAAAACGGCGCGTCCTGTCGGCGGAGTCGCGGCGGCAACGAGCAGACCGTGATAGCGGCGCGTGTTTATTCCCGCAATCGTGCCGGAGGCGTAACCGCCGATTCCGTTGGTTTCCAGCCACTCGCGCGAGGCGGCTGCTTCCAAATTTGTGCAAATTTCCCGTTCAAATCGAATCATCGCTTTTCAATTTAAAAGCCGTCTTTAAAATCAGTATTGCTCGCTTGTATATTCCAAGCGCACGAAAGATTAACTTGATTTACCGCAAAATAAAAAGACAAAAAAAGAGAAAGTCGGTTATGACTTTCTCTTTTCGATTTCTACAATTTAAAATATTAGCCGAGCAAGCCTTCGGTGATTCCTTTTTCATAGACAATCAAAAGCCCGATTCCGACGCTGGCGATGCCCGCGATTGACTGCATAGCGTGATTCAAACGATTAAATTTCCCGGCGGTTAAACTGAAAGGCAAGCCGACGAGCAAGCTCATCAGCATCATTCCGCCGATTGAACCCGCGCCGAAAATCAAAATATAAAGCAAACCGAGCGGGCGCGATTCGATGGTCGGGATAACGAGCAGCATCAATGCGGCGCTGCCAGCCAAACCGTGAATCATTCCGACGACGAGCGCGCGCGGGCTGAACGAAAAATTGTGATGCGCGTGCGGTTCATCAACCGCGCCGCGTTCGTGCAGATGCGCATGAACAAGACCACCGTGTTCGTGCGTATGAAATTGCAGATTTGCGCCAAAGAGCAGCTTTCGCAAGACATTCAGCCCCAACAGGACGAGCATTGTGCCGACGCAAAATTCGAGCATTCGTTCGGTTTGTTCCGAGATTTGAAAATCGAGAATCAGAACGAAAATTCCCGCGATGAAAAGCGAAATCGTGTGTCCCAAACCCCAAACGCCGCCGATAATCGCCGAACTCCACAAAGATTTGCGCTCTGTGACAATCGTCGAGACGGCTGCCAGATGATCCGATTCGACGGCGTGTTTTAAACCGAGCAGAAAACCCAGAGTCAAAACTCCGGCGGCTGAAGTTGAAGCAAATGCAAACAAAATTTCGTTCATAGAAGATGTAAAAATATCACGCCAGCGAGTTATAGCAAATCACCGCGCCGACGCAGGCGACAACAAGAGCGCTCAAGACGGGCAGCGCTTTGACCAGACGATTATTGCCGAGCGCGGGATTGTCGAAAATTTTCCCGACGTACAGAAAAACCAGTCCGACGGCGGTTAAAGTCGCCGCCAAACCGAGACTGAATGCGATGGTCAAAACCAGCCCGTAACCGACTCGACCGAGCGAAATCGCCGACAACATCAACACCAGCGCCGACGGACAGGGAAGCAGACCGCCGGAAATCCCGAGCGCCAGCAAATTGCCCCACGTAATCTGTTCGGGCGGCAGGTGCGAATGATAATGAACGCCATCGTGCGTGTGCATCAATTCGTTTTCTCCGTGCGAATGAAAATTCGCGCCCTCGTGCGTATGCGAATCGTCGCCGCCTTCGTGATGATGATGCGCAGTTGTTGCGTAACCCAAAGCCGAGAGCAAACGGTCTTTAAAAAGCGAAACGCCGATGAAAAAAACGAGCAAGCCCGAAACGAAATTTAAAAACGGCATTATTCGTTCGGGCAAAATATAGTTTGACGCGAAAAGCGTGATTAAACCGAGCGCGAAAACGCCGAGCGTATGCGTGATTGTCACGGTCAAACCTAAGAATATGGCGTGTTTAAATGTTCCGCGCGAACCGACCAGATATGCGCCGACGACGGTTTTCCCGTGTCCCGGCGACATCGCGTGGAGCGCGCCCAAAGCAAATGCGAGCAGCAAACCGAACAACACAATCGAGGGCGTGATTTCTGGAATATTAATTAATTCCGCGAGCCTATCTTTCGGCGCGGGCGCAGATGCGGTTTGTCCGTCGCGGTTTTTGAGAGCCGCAGCGTTTTCCGGCGGCGCGCCGCCCGTAAAAGAAAATTCCGCGCGTTGTTCGGCGAGCGGAGCGTTTAATAAATCCTGCGGATAATCGCGCAGCTCATTGGAAAGACTGTTGGCAAATGCCGTGCTGTCGAAAACATTGATGCCTTCCGCCCGCGCAACAATGATTTCGTTCCAGCCGACGCGCTCGGCGTAATTTTTGTTTTCAAACGAAACTCGATTGGTTGAATTTGCCGCCGTAAAATCTCCGACGAGATTCCATTCGACACGCAAAGTCGGCAGATTGCCTTCGCCGCCCGGCGTCGAAATGTTTTTCGATTCGGCGCGCAGCTCAATTGGTTGATCTGCGATTGAAAGATTCAAATTTGCCAGATAAATGGGCGTTAATGTTTCGACGTAATTGTCTAATTCCGCCCGCGTAAGCTCGCCGTTTCGGTCGGCGTCAATTTTCTGCGATTCCTGAAATGTCGGAATTTCCGCCAAATTCAAAACTTGCCGAACGCGAATCCGGTTTTTCTCGATTTCCAGACGCGAAAACTGGTTGACGCTGAAATTGCCGAGCGGATGCGCTTCGGCAATTGTGGCGAAAACGGAAATGACGAGAACGGCAAAAATGAAAATCTGTTTACGCATTCCGGTTCAGTTCTGTCAATGCTTGTCTGGCTTTCTCGGCTTGCAGAAAATCGAAAGCCGGATTTGTTTCGAGCGCTTTTTTCAAAAAATCGGCGGCTTTTTTATTTCCCAGCGCTTTTTCAATCATTCCGGCGTGGTAAAAAATCCGCGCGTCTTTGGTTTTCAGCCGCATCGCGTCCGCGATTGCTTTTTTCGCCCCAGCGAAATCGCCTTTTTTGTATAAACACCAAGCCAAAACGTCAGACGTATAAATGTCACGGCGCGTTTCGCTCTCGCGTCGGGCGATTTCAAGCGCTTCGTCAAGTTTTGTGTCGCGGTCAGCCCAGAGCTGGGCGAGCGTTCTTTGTTCCGTGTTGCCGAGCTTTTGCTCAATAAATACGGCTAAATCGTATTGTTTCTGAGCCTCTTCCGAGTTGCCGGTTCGGGTGTAAATGTTGCCGAGCGAAATTGCCGTGTCCGTTAGCGGGACGCGATTTTGTGCATTGGTTAAAAATTTAATCGCCGTTTCAAAATCATTGTTTGCCGCGCGCGCACGACCTTTTCCGGCGAGCGCGAGATGATAGTCGGGAAACGCCTGCAAAGCGGCATCGTAATATTTTTCGGCTTCGGCGTATTTTCCGATTTTGAAATATTCTTCGCCGAGATGCGTCAAACACCAGGCGCGCGATTCTTTGTCGCTTGCGGCGGCTATCTGCGCGGCGGTTTCCATAGCTTTAATCGCTCCGGCGGAATCGCCGTGCAGCGAGCGCAAATAGGAAACGCGCGCGTAAGATTCGAGATTCGGTTTTAAATCAACCATTTGCTGCGCGGCTTTGACGGCTTCCGCGTAATTGCCAAGCTCGACGTTGGCGTCGGTCAAAACTCCGTAAACAAAAGCGTCCTGCGGATTTGTTTGCCGCAATTGATTTCCCATTTCGAGCGCGTCTGCGAAACGGTGAAACGCGAGCAGCAAAGTCGCTTTTAGCCGGAGCGCATCAGCATTTTGCGGTTCAAGCTCAAGCGCGCGAGCGTTGGCGGCTTCGGCTTTGGAATTTAAGCTGAAATCGCCGTTTTCCCGCGCCGTTTGAATGTAGGCAGAGGTCAATTGATTGTACCCGTTTGCGGATGACGGATTTTTTTCAATTAATTTTTGCGCCGCTTCAACGCGGGGATTAAGCGAATTGGTGATTGCCGCTTTTTCGTTTTTCTCCGCGCTTGGTTGCGATTCCGAACTGCTGGCGGAAATCTGTTTTTGCGTGCTGCATGCGCCGCCGAGAATAATCAGAGCCGTTAAACCGATTACGGCGGGTAAGGTTTTTGAAAAGGATTGAAAGTTTCGCATTCTTTTTGGATTTTGCTTGAGATAAATCAAGCGGCATTGCCGCTTGATTTATCTCGTTAGCTGCGTTGAAAACGATTACTTCTTAGAGCCGAAATCTTTCAGAAGATTACCGTTGTCATCCACGATTGGGGGGATGCCGCCTTCTTCCGTTGATTGCGCCGGAGAATTAGCCGGTCGCGGCTGATTTCCCTGATTCGGCGAAGCAAGATATGGAAAGCGGTTCAGGAATGGCAGTTCATTCATACTAACGCCGTCGCCGACAGTGTTATTCGGAGCGACGTTAAACGCCGGTCTGAATGGCGTTCCGCCCAAAACGGCGCGCAGCGCGATGTCAACCACGTCGTCTTGCGGACGGCGTCCGTTCGGGAAACCGGCAACATCGCCGCCAAGCAAGCCCAAGCGATTAATGCTTGCAATCGGCGTTATCGGGATTGCTACATTCAAACGTAAATATTCGTGCGGCGTGCCGTCGGATAAAAACGTCGTGTAATTTGGTCCCGTAATCGGATTAACCGGAATTCCGGTGGCGAAAATCTGCACCAAATCATCACGCGGCGGGGGCGGAATATTGATGTTTATGTTGCTGAATACGCTCAAAGCGGTGCGAATCAGTTTCGGCAATTCCGGGTCGAGTACAAACGGCGCAGCTATCGCATCGCCCGAAGGCGGCAATGAGTTGAAAGCGTCTTTCAAACCGAGCGGAATTACGACTTCATTGACGAGCGGATTTCCGAGACGCGAAATCTGACGGAACGGTCCTTCGTTAATGCGCTGACCGTTCGGCTGAATAACTTGTGTCGAGCGGCGGCTGGCGGTTGACCAGATGCCGACGACTGCGTCCGGAGCCGTCGGACTGGTCGGAACGGCGCGCGAGCGCGTCAAATCCTGAATCGGAACTTCGATGGCAATGGTTTTGATGTTCAACGTGCGAAGCGTATCAACGCCGCCGCTCGCCGCGAGCGAACGGAAATTGAAAGCGTCAAAAACGCCGCCAACGTCAATAAAGAAAGGCTCGTCGCGCTGTCCTGCGAAAACGCGCCCGCCGCTGCCCATATTGAAAACTGCGGGCTGCCCTAAATTCGCCTCGTAGTTCGGCGTCACGCGCGGTCCGATGTTGTCCGGCGGAACTATGAAACCTGAACCGAGATTTCTGCCGCGTCTTCCCGAAAGACGATCAATGCGCGTCACCGTATAAGTTTGCACTTCGTTGTAATCCGGGTCGGTCAGAGTGCTAATCACTCCGTTTTCATTAACGGCGTTCATTCCTAAAACGGTGTTCGGATTAACAATTCGGGTGTTGAATTGGAATTGATAAGTAATGTCCTCGACTCCGTCGCCGGTGTTGTCTATTTTGATCTCATACAACACTGTCGGGTCGAACAAATAGAAATGCGGTCCGCCCGAAGGGTCTTGAAACGGAATAAAGTTGGTCAGAATCGTCACAAAACCTTCGCGTCCCGCTTCCAAACTGCGAAAAGCGTAAACGTCGGTGTTGTCTGCGGGTCGGTCAAAACTGGTTAACGGCGCTTCGCGGTGGCTCGATGCCATCACGGGCAAAATCGAAACGGCGAATACGAGCGATAAAACCAGAATATTTCGCACTAAATTAAAACAAATAGATTTTCTCTGCATCTTTTTCTTCCTCCTTGTCGGCGGGAACGGCGGATTTCCTGTTTTCGCCGTTCCCGCTTTTCACTGCATTAGTGTGTGTCGTAATTTGCAACCGGATAATCCTGGTTGTTTCCGTAACGAATGGAGACAAGCGCATTATTCGAGCTTTGCAGAATAAAGAAATTGCCGCTCTGCGGATCAAACGTCGCAATGTCGGTACTGCCGTCGCCGTCGTAATCGCCCTGCGCGGTAAGCTGCGGTTTCACGCCGAATTGAACGGTGCGCACCGTATTAGTCGAGCTTTGCAGAATAAACCAGGTGAGAAACGTCCCCTGACGCACTACAGCAAAGTCGTATCTGCCGTCGCCGTCGTAATCGCCCGGCACGACTAAATCGCTGCCCAAACCGAATTGTTGAGCGCGGTCACCGCCGCCGCCGCTTGGTCGAACAAAGAATATCCCTTGTCCGCCCGGCAAGGTGCGGAACACAGCAAGATCGAATCTGCCGTCGCCGTCATAATCGCCCGGTGCGACAACGTCCGTATCCAGCCCGAATTGCTCGCCGCGGAAACTGCGGTTTGAACTGTTTAGGATATACCAGAACAACTGTCCGTTCTGGCGGCGAACAACCGCCAAATCGGTTCTGCCGTCGCCGTCATAATCGCGCGCTACCGGTTCGTCCGTTCCGAAACCGAATTGTTCGGAGCGAATCGTGCCCGTCGAGCTTTGCAAAATATAGAAAAAGCCGTTTGTCGTGCGGAAAACGGCAATATCGGTGCGATTGTCGCCGTCGTAATCGCCCGGCACTTGAATATCAGTTCCGGCGATACCGAAAGGTTGAATGATCGAAGTTCCGTTGGAACTGCGGCGAATAAAGAAAGTGCTTGTAGGTGTGCGGAAAACGGCGGGATCGGTGCGATTGTCGCCGTCGTAATCAAGCACGGTTTTGATTCTATTGCCGCCGCCCGTAGTGTTGGCGAGAGCAACGGCAAATCCGTTTAAAGTAAGGCTTCCGTCACCTATATTGCCGACCAGGGATGCCGCGCCGGTTGTCAAATCTATCCGGTAGAGACGAAGTACGTTATTGACCGTCAGAGCTGCAAATGCGGTTCCGTCCTGAGCAATATCAAAACCGTTGGCACTGGATGCCTGCGTTCCGAACGGTCCGATGGGAACAAGTGTCCCGTTGTTCGGCGGATTTTGAACGAAGAGCATTCCGAAATTGACCGGATCAATAACGTAAAGCGTAGTTGACGTTGCGAGGACAGAGTTGTTCGAGTAAGCCGCCGCCGAGACGGCAGGCGTGCCCGGATTGAGCGGACCGTCGGTCGCCGTTAAAGTTCCGTTATCGGGATTGAGCCGCAAATTTTGACCCGTGTTCGACACAACGCGAATCCGGTCAACAGTCGGATTGAAATCAAAACCGAAACTGCTGCCCTGTAGCGAAAAAGCGCCTGCCGCGCCGACCTGAGTCGCCGCGCGGGTAGTCAGGTTGATAGTGTAAAGCCGGCTTGAACTGCCGAGCGCGTAAAGCTGCCCGTTAGCCGGGCGAAAATCAATTCCTACGATATTCTCGCCGGGTTGCAACCCTGTAATAGCTCCGATACTTGTAATATTGTTGGGCGTTTCCGTATCAAAACGAATGAGCTGATTCGTTGTGGTCACGCCGTAAGCCGGCACGGCGTAAGCCGCGCTCGATAGACCGCCGATTGTTAAAACGATAAGCAGCCAAAAATGTAGCCGCCGCAGATTTCTTTGCATTTTCGATTCCCTCCTTAAAGCTGAAAAAAGAACTTGAAAAACTGATGTGAAAAGCAGCGGCGCAGCATCACGCCGTTTCAAATGTCACAAAACTTTACAAACCAATCTACGGAAGCCGACGGAAAACGGATTTACCCGTTTCGAGAAACGGTCAAACCTGTTTCTGTAGAAACGCTGACGTGATAAACTAAAAAATATGGACGAATTACGAAAACAGGACGCCGGAAAATCGGGCGCGGAAACCAGCCGCGAAGGTTTTAACGCCGACGAAATCGCCGAGCAATCGGCTTATGAAGATTCGACCGAAGTCGCGCAGCAGATGCGCCGCGGCGACGCGGAAGATAAAGAAACGGCGGACGACCGCGACGCCGTCGGCAAAGCCGATATTTCCGAATGGGATCAAAGACAGGTCACAGAACAAAAAATCAAGGAATAGCGGCGGTGAAATAAAATTTAAAACCCGAAAAGTCGTTGCTCTGAAATTACCGAGCGGCGGCTTTTTCAATTTTGATTGATTCCGATTTTTGCTGTGAAAAGCGGGCAAGACAATTATTCGACGATTGGGGCGGCGATTTGGCGCTTTGAAAAAGATGCGTCCGCCAGCCGTCAAAACGACTCGCTCGCCGTCGAAGAACCGCTCGAAATCCGGCTCGGATTTTATGAAAACGGCAAGCTCGTTCACCGCGCTATTTCCATCACAATGCGGACGCCCGGAAATGATTTTGAACTCGCCGCCGGGTTTCTATTCACCGAAGGAATCGTCAAATCACCCGACGAAATCGCCGACATCAAATTTTGCGGAGCTAAATTGAGCGAAGCTTCAACAAATACGGTGCGCGTTGATTTACGCAACGGCATTCCGGTTGATTTGGAAAAATTAAAACGGCATTTTTATACAAGCTCAAGCTGCGGCGTCTGCGGCAAAAGTTCGATTGCGGCTTTAAATACCGGCGCAAAAAAACTCGAATCGAAAGAGTATCCGGTTTTTGCAGCCGGGGTGATTCACAATTTGCCGGAAATTGCGCGTAAGGCGCAAAGTGTTTTTTCTTCGACCGGCGGATTGCACGCCGCCGCGCTTTTTGACGAAAACGGGAAACTTGAAATTTTGCGCGAAGATGTCGGGCGGCATAACGCGGTTGATAAATTAATCGGCGCAAAATTGGTAGCGGGCGAATTGCCGCTTGCCGATAAAATCCTGCTCGTCAGCGGACGCGCGAGCTTTGAATTAATTCAAAAAGCTGTGATGGCGCAGACTCCGGTTTTGGCGGCGGTCGGCGCGCCTTCGAGTCTGGCGGTCGAATCGGCGAAAGAATTCGGAATGACTCTGCTCGGCTTCGTCCGCGACAATCGTTTTAACATTTACGCGGGCGCAGAAAGAATTAGAGCAGAAAGAATTCGATGAACGACGGAAAAACAAAAATCGAAGACGCGCACATAGCTGCAAACAAAGCCGACACACACCAACCGAGTCATTGGACTGCCGGAAAAGACAACCGTTCGGAAAACGAAATCGCGGGAAATTCCCGTGAAGAACGACCTTTGAGCGTTCACGCCGAAAACGGCGAAATCATTTGCGCCGAAACGCCCGAAGAAAACGGCGATTTGCGGATTTCGGAAATCGAATACACGGCAGCCGGTTTGCCGTCGGTTGTTTCGACAATGCGGCACGCGCTCGGAAAAATGGGCGTTTCACGCAGTTTTAAAACTCTGCTCAAAGTCAATCAAAAAGACGGTTTTGATTGTCCCTCATGCGCCTGGGCAGACCCGGACGACGAACGCAAAATCTCCGAATTCTGCGAAAACGGCGCGAAAGCCGTCGCCGACGAAGCGATGACCAAACGAGTGACGCCCGAATTTTTTCAAAAATATTCGGTCGCAGAGCTTTCCGAGCAATCGGATTATTGGCTTAACGCGCAAGGCAGAATCGCCGAACCGATGATTTTGCGAAAAAACGCAACGCATTACGAGCCGATTTCTTGGGCGGATGCTTTTCGCCTGCTTGCTTTCGAATTAAACTCTCTCGCTTCGCCCGACGAAGCGCTTTTTTACACATCCGGCAGAACTTCAAACGAAGCGGCGTTTTTGTACCAGCTTTTCGTCCGCCAATTCGGGACAAACAATCTGCCCGACTGCTCGAATATGTGTCACGAATCGAGCGGCACGGCTCTGACCGAATCAATCGGAATCGGCAAAGGAACGGTAACGCTGGAAGATTTTGAAAAAACGGATTTGATTCTGATTATGGGGCAAAATCCCGGCACGAATCACCCGCGAATGATGTCTTCGCTCGAACACGCCAAAAGAGACGGAGCGAAAATCGTTTCGATCAATCCTCTGCCCGAAGCCGGTTTGATGTCGGTCGTTAATCCGAATCCGCAGGAATATAAAAATCCGCTCAAATTTCCTTTTAAAATGCTGGCGCACAAAGGCACGCCGCTTTCGGATTTGCATCTGCCGATCAAAATCGGCGGCGATATGGCGTTTTTGAAGGGGCTGATGCGAATTCTTGTGGAAGAATATCCTGCCTCGCTCGACCGTGAGTTTTTGGAAAATAAAACCGCTGGATTTGATGAATTTCAAGCGAATTTAGAAAACGTTTCGTGGGCGGATATTGAAGAACAAAGCGGTTTGGCGCGCGCTTCAATCCGGCAAGCCGCCGAAATTTATGCTAATGCGAATCGCGTAATAACTTGCTGGGCGATGGGTTTGACGCAGCATAGACACGCGGTCGGTACGATTCAGGAAATTGCGAATATGCATTTTTTGCGCGGGCAAATCGGAAAGCCCGGCGCGGGACTTTGCCCCGTTCGCGGTCATTCAAACGTGCAGGGCGACCGAACGGTCGGAATTTGGGAACGACCACGCGAAGAATTTTTAAAAGCTCTCGATACGGAATTTAATTTCACCGCGCCGCGCCATCACGGTTTTGATACGGTTGAAAGCATCAAGGCGATGCACGTTGGAAAAGCGAAAGTCTTTTTCGCGATGGGCGGCAATTTTCTCTCGGCAACGCCCGACACCGAATACACCGCCGAGGCTCTCAGAAAAACAAAACTGACTGCGCAAGTCGTCACGAAATTAAACCGCACGGCTTTGATTTGCGGCGAGCAGAGCCTGATTTTGCCTTGTTTGGGGCGCACGGAAATTGATTTGCAGCAATCCGGGGAACAGTTTGTTTCGTGCGAAAACTCGATGGGCGTCGTGCAAAAATCGAAAGGAGTTTTAAAACCCGCGTCGGAGCATTTACGAAGCGAGCCGTGGATTGTCGCAAACCTGGCGAAAATGGTTTTAGGCGGGAAGTCAACCGTTGATTGGGACAAATTTGCCGCCGATTACGACGAAATCCGCAACGCAATCGAACGTACAATTCCCGGTTTTGAAAACTACAACGAGCGCGTCCGGCAAGGCGGAGGTTTTTATTTGCCGAACGCCCCGCGCGAAGGCGAGTTTCCGACCGCAACCGGAAAAGCAAATTTTACCTGTCACCAATTGCCGATTTTTCGATTGAAAGAAAATGAGTTGATTATGATGAGCATCCGCTCGCACGATCAATTTAATACGACGGTTTACGGTTTAAACGACCGTTATCGCGGAATCAAAAACGGGCGGCGAGTTGTTTTGTTAAATCCGAAAGATATTGAAGAACTCGGTTTGAAAAACGGTCAGGTTGTTGATTTAACCAGCCATTTTGAAGACGGCGAGCGAACGGCGAGAAAATTTGTCGTTGTAGAATACGATATTCCCCGAAAATGCGCGGCGACTTATTTTCCCGAAGCCAATGTGCTTGTCCCAATCGGCAGCGCTGCTGAACGGAGCAACACGCCGACTTCAAAATTCGTGATTATTACCGTTACGCCGCATATTTGATCAAAGATAAAAGAAACCACAGAGGACACGAAGGACACGGAGGATTTTATTGTTTACTAAACCTCTGTGTCCTTCGTGTCCTCTGTGGTTTCTTCTCTTAAACTTTAATAAAAATGCGTTTGCGGTAAAGCAGCCACATCAAAAACAGCCACAGGAAAATATACGAAACGGCGTAAATCAGCGAAGCGTTGAGCGGCGAAGCGAGCGGTGCGAAAAAGGTGTCGAAAATCCATTTTTGCAGATGAATTTGTTTGCCTTCGGCATTTGCAAATTTAATGTTAATCAGAACACGCGCCAGCAGGCTCGATAAAAAGTAGAGCGCGAGCGCGTTTGTGCCGAAAATGACAAAAGGTTTTGTCCAGCGGCGGTAATTTTTGATGTCAATCAGCCAGTAACAAGACGCTAGAAAACAAAGCGCGAGACCGGCGGTGTAAACGACGTAAGAGCTTGTCCAGAGCGGTTTGTTGATGGGAAAAAAGAAATTCCAGCACCAGCCGAGAGCCGTTAAAACAACACCGAAAAAGAATAGCGCGGCGACTTTATCCAAATCAGCGCGTTTGGTTTTGAGCCAGGTTCCGGTTAGAACTCCTGCGAGCGCAGTCGAAATTGCGGGAATTGTGCTTAAAATTCCTTCGGGGTCGTAAAATTTAGACGCTTTCCAGATGTGATTTTCTCCGATTACAACGCGGTCAATGTAACCCGACAGATTGCATTCGATTGACAAATCGCCCGCGCCGCAGCCCGGTACAGGAATGAGCATCATCAGCGCCCAATAAATGAAAAGCAGAGCGGCGGCGATAACCGCCTGCTGTTTCCAATTTGTATGGAGAAAAATCAGCGACGCGACCAGATAACAAACCGCGATGCGCTGCAAAACGCCGGGAATCCTCAGATTCGCCAAATCGAAAAACGGAAAAGCCATCTGAATCAGACCGAGCAGAAAAATCAATCCGGCGCGGCGAAAGATTTTCAAATAAACATCCGACGTAATACCGCCTTGCTCGACCCGTTTTCCTAACGCAAGCGGAATCGCGATGCCGACGATAAAGACGAAAAACGGAAAGATAAAATCCGTCGGCGTCCATCCGTGCCACGGCGCGTGAGCGAGCGGCGAATAAACGGCGCTCCAAGTGCCCGGATTGTTGACCAAAACCATTCCCGCAACGGTCATCCCGCGAAAAACGTCGAGAGAAATTAAACGTCCGCTTGTTTCCGCCGACATAGCGTTTTCGACTCCTTTTTTCTCAGCGTGAAATTAACACATCATCGTTCCATTGTTAAATTTAGCGCCGAACAAATTTCTTGCGGGTAATTTTAATCCGCAAGGTTTTGAGATGACAACAGATGTAGATTGAAAACCGCGTTTTGCTTAGTGGGAAAATCCGGTACGCCGATTGACGATTTTGATAAACGGCTTTACCCGGCGTTGCCGATAATTCTTACGCTATGCGGCGGCTTTTAATCAAATCTTTCAAAATTTGGAATTTCGCAGTAAGATGACTGCCAACTCCGATTTACAGAGGTTCATTTCCACACGTCGAGGCTTTTAAAATGGTTGTCGAAACTGTCCTGGGATTTGGTTACAGTATGCTGATAGCTGATTTGGCGCAAGGCGAAAACTCCGTCGTCCGCACTATCGGTGGAGAAGCTTTGAAATCCGCGTTTTTGGGTCCGCTCGGAAACCTGACCTACGATAAGACGAGAGAGTTTTATGCCCATTTCCGGCGTGGCGACGAGAAAAATCTCAATCATCACTTGCAGCGAGCGGCACGAAAGGCACAATTGACGGCGACATTGCTGGCTGTCCGGGCGTGTCTGCGTGAATTTGAACGGCTTGATGACGCCAAAGCCTTAATCTGGTCGCGCGCTTCGATCTGGGATTACAGCGACAAAGATAAAACCTGGCTGAAAGCGTCAGAAGCCAACTTGAGGAAACAACTGAAAGAGCTTCCGAAAACTCCGACTCCGCAGTCTCCCGTCGAGCAAACCGAAATCATTCGTCTGTTTGACCCAAATGAAAATATCAGCCCGGACGAAGCGCAAAAACTGCTTATCGCGCGGCTCAAGCAAATCACATTGGAAGAATTTGCGGGCGCAGACGCGCCTAAAGACGCCACCAACCTTTTGACTGAAGCAGTCGAAATGGGATGGAATGAAACTGAAACCCAAAAAACGTTTGTCTCGTCGAGTCTTTATCCACTCAATCTAAGACAAAATCTGATTAACACGGAAAAAGAGTATGACTGGTTCAGTTTGTTGTGCGGTTTGTTCAACGAGGAATACAAACACGATGAACTGGTCAAAGCGGCGATGCAGAAATATTTGCTGCTTGATATTCACAACAAACAGACCGGCGCGGCGATTGAGCCGAAATTAATTGCTGATGTTTTCGCCGGACAATTCGAGCAGCTCGGCGATTCTTTTCTGCGATTGGAAATCCTGCTGGAAAAGGTTGAAGCAAAACAAGACGCGATTCTCAGTTTTGTCAAAATTCAGTTTCTGGATTTAGCGAGAAGAGTTGACCTGGCAACACAGACGGTAATTGACGAAGCCGAAAAAACGCGGCAATTTATCGCCGAGTTAATCAGACAGGAAGAAGCTCTTTCGCCGGAAAAACGCGAAGCCATTAAGGAAGAAATCCGCCTCGAATATTTGAAAGAAATTGCGGTCGAATATGATCCTGCCGAAGTCGTCGGAGGATTTAGCACCAAAGACCGATTTTTCGTTGACCGCGACGCAGAGCGGGCGGATTTAAAAACACGGCTTCTGGCGGGCGAAAAGATGATTGTCGTTAAAGCGTTCAGCGGTTACGGAAAAACTTCGCTCGTTTCGGAAATGCTGCACGAAATCGCGCCCGAAGAAAAATTGAATCATCCGCAGGTGCGCGGAATTTTGCTGTTTTACTGCAAGGACAAAGAGCAGGCGACTTTGCGCGAAGTCTGTCGTAAGGCGGATGCGCGGCTGCGGAAAGCGGGCGTAAAAAGCAGTTTCGCCGAATCTTACGAAGCTTTTAAACGCGAATCGCAAAACAACACGCAGGCTTTGCCGACAGCGCTGGTTGATAAATTGATTGAGGCTTTGAGCGCGATTGGCGACGAGTGGCTTGTTTTCGACAACTTCGAGTCGGCTCTTGACGGCGAGACTGTACGCGACGCGGAATTACGCGAATTGTTTAAACGTGCTTTGGAGACGGAAAATCGTTTGCGTTTTCTGTTGACCTCGCAAAAAGTTCCGCAGTTTGAAGGCGTTGACGGAGTTGAAAGCCTCGAACTCGGAGATTTGCCTGCGGATTTTGCCAAAGCTTATCTGTGGGAAAAGGGCAAAGCGCTCAAACGCCTGAATGTTGAATGCGGTCTGGCGGAAGCCGACGAAGCGGTTTTGGACACATTGCTCGGCGCGACTTCGGCTGTCCCGATGCGGCTGGTTTCATTTGTCGGCTATTTGCGCGAGCTTTATGTGAAAAAAGGCAAAACTCTGGCGGATGCGATGGCGGATGAAAAACTGATGGAGGCTTTCCGCGAGCATGACGAACGGAAAGGCGCTTTGAGTCTGATTGCCCGCCAATACGCGCTTTTAAATGCCAAAGAACAACTGATTTTGCAGGCGCTCTCGATTTTCCCCAAACCCGTGCCGTTCGCAGCCGTGCGGAGCGTGCTGCCATTGACGCTCGAAGAGGACGATATTTTAAACTGCCTGCTCGCCAGCAGCTTTGTCCGGCGTCAGGGAAGCACTTACGAGCTGCTCACTCTTCCGAAAGAAGTCATCTCCAAACAACCCGACACGGCTGACGAATCGCTTTCGCGCCGCGCGATGCACGAACGCGCCGCCGATTTTTACGAATCAATTCGCAAACCGCTCGAACAAGGTAAAACGCTGGCGGATTTCGAGCCGCAGTTTGAGGAAATGCATCACTGTCGTGAAGCCGGACTTTTCAACCGCGCCGCAAATGTGCTAGATGCAGAAACAAACGGTTTACTCCGTCGCTTCGGTTATTCACGTCGTTTGCTCGAAGAAAGGAAAATGTTTGATGGTAAGCCTATGAGTGAGCATTCAATTGCTTATAACAGCGGTTGTTTGGCTCTTCATTATTCACATTTAGGTGATAAACGCACTGCAATTAAATATTATGAGCAATCGCTTGCCGCCTATCGCAAGTTAAATCGTAAAAGCGACGAAGGTATTATGCTAGGAAACATTGGAATAGCATATTTAGATTTAGGCGAGAAGCAAAAAGCACTTGAATATTACGAACAAGCTCTCATCATTCACCGAGAAGTCAGCAACAGAGTTGAAGAAGGCAGAGTGCTTGGAAACAAAGGTGTTACTAAATTTAATTTGGGAGAGAAAGAAGAAGGCATCGAATTGGTCGAGCAGGCTCTTGAGATCGCGCGTCAGGTTGAAGATAAAATGTTTGAAGAAATTTGGCTGAAACGACTGGAGCGGATGGAAAATTCCTGAAAATTAGCGGCGGGCGGATAATAGAAAGACAAATTTGTTCTTTTTACGGCGCAATAAACTTTCTAGAAAAGGTTGGCGGGAAAACGGCACAGGCGGCGGGAGTTTTCGTCGGTTTTGGTTGTTTTCCCGCTTTTATGCTTAAATCGGCGTGTTCTTTGTGAGGTGAAACGAATTGTCTTTAATGCTTCAGGAAATTGCCGAGCAGCCAGCCGCGCTTGAGCGGACGATTGCTGCCGAACGGCAAAAGGTTGAAAAATTGGGAAAACATTTGCGCGAGCGCGGAATTGATTTAATAGTTCTCGTCGCGCGCGGAAGCTCTGATAACGCCGCGCTGTTCGGGCGTTATTTGCTCGAAATCACGACCGGAATTCCCGTTTCGCTCGCCGCGCCTTCGGTTTACACGCTGTATGGCGGAAAACCGGATTTGAGCCGCGCCGTCGTCGTCGGCGTTTCGCAATCGGGCGAAGGCACGGACATCAACGCCGTTCTCGAAACCGCCAAATCTTCCGGCGCGTTTACGGTCGGAATCACAAACGAAGCCGATTCTGCAATGGCGCAAATTGCCGACGAAATTTTGCTGACGCACGCCGGAAAAGAAAAATCGGTTGCCGCTACGAAAACTTACACCGGGCAAATGCTGCATTTTTATCTGCTAGCGGCGGCTTTGTCTGACGGGAAAATCGAGTTTGAAAAAATACCGGATTTTGCCGCTCTTGCGCTCGAAAAAGACGCGGAAATCAAACGGCTCGTTGAGCGTTACGTTTTTATGGAAAACTGCGTTGTGGTCGGGCGCGGGCTGAATTACGGCAATTCTTACGAGCTGGCTTTGAAATTGATGGAAACCTGCTACGTCGTCGCCGAGCGTTTTTCCAGCGCGGATTTCTTTCATGGTCCTTTGGCGGTCGTCGAACGCCGTTTTCCCGTGATTTTGTTTGCTCCGGCGGGCGTCACGAAAACGGGAACTCTCGATTTGCTCAAAAAACTGCATGAAGCCGGAGCCGACACTTTTTCGATTACAAATGATGACGAAACGGCTTTTCTTTCGTCGAGAAATTTGCGAATGCCCGTAGAAATTGACGAATTTTTGTCGCCGATTCCGTTTGTCATTCCGGCGCAGCTTTTCGCGGCGCATCTGGCTTCCGCCAAAGGCTTGAACCCGGACAAACCGCGCTCGCTTTCAAAAGTTACGCAAACGCTCTGAAGAATTATGTATAATAAATTCAATTTTTGGAGGAGGAGCGTTTATGAAAAAGTTTTATTTAACCGGAGCTTGTTTCTCCGCGCTGTTGCTAGCGGCTGGTTGTAACCAAGCGCCGACTACGACCGTAACGACAAACACAACCGCAAACACTGCGACCGCTAATACGGCAAATACAAATTCGGGAGCGACGAATGCAAATTCATCAACCGCTTCAACTGCAACAATCGAAGCGCGCGAGCCGGAACAATATCAAGCGACAGTTACGCTGAAGCTTGATACGACCGGCGCGCAGGGGCAAAACACAATGACTTTGCCGCCGCTCACCGCTCAAGTCGCGCGCAACGGCGCTGACAAACGAATGGAGTTTTCGATGCCCGGCGGTGAAAAAGTCGTTTATCTCGACCGCGCCGATAAACGCTTACTGATTATGCCGAACCGCAAACAATATGCGGAAATTAACCGCGAATCAGTCGGAATGGAAGTGCGCGATATTATGACGCCGGGACAGCTCGTTGAACGTGCGCGCGGATTGCGCGGCGTCGAGCGCGTCGGCGAAGAACAATTTAACGGTCGCACAGCCGTCCGCTATCGCTACGGCGCAGTGACCGACACGAAATCGCAAGCCGGTCAGGTGCAAACCGAATCTTTCGTTTTGGTTGATAAAGAAACCGGATTGCCTGTGCGTTCGGAAACCGTTTCCGAAGCCGGCACTACCGCCAATGTTCAGGGAAATCAAGTCAAAGGCTTGCGGCTGTTGACCGAAATGAGCAACATTCAAACGACTGCGCCCGCCGACCTTTTCGCCGAGCCGACCGATTTCGCCAAGATTCCGCCCGAACAAGTGCGCAATCAAGTGATGGGAATTTTCCAGGCAGCGGGTTTGATTCTCGGTCAATTAATTAAGAGCGCGCCGGCAACTGTGTCAAGTCCCGGAGCCACTCCGCCGACTTTGAACACTCCGGCTAATACCGCGCCGCAGCAATAAGTCAAAAACCGTGTAAAAACACGAAGAAACTGTTTCGAGTCAAACGTTTCTTCGTGTTTTTACACGGTTGAATTTATTATGGGCAGAATCATCATTGGTTTTATTATCGGTTTGCTTTTGGGCGGCGCTCTGACGTTTTTTCTTTTTGTCGGAACTCCGAAATCAATCAAAGCCCCCGGCTTGCCGATCAAACCGCCGGACGCTGGCGGTCCGCCGCCGGGGACCGCAACGGTCGTTCTTAACCAACAGTTTTTCGACACGATTTTGCAGACGATTTTCCGCGATCTCAACGCTCCTTCGTTTCCGGTCGGTATGTCGGAAAATAAATCGCAGCCGGATGCAAATTCGATGAGCTTTGCTTTGCAGCAAGACTGCGGCAACCAAATCACTCTTAAACCCGAAGGCAGCGGAACAACTACGAGCGTCAGGCTTGAAGAAGGACGAATTATCGCGCCGCTCGCTTTCGGCGGCAGGGCAAGCGTGCCGCTCGTCGGCTGCACCGATTTTAACGGTTGGGCGCAGGGGAATTTTGAACTGCGCTTTGATGAAGCGCAGCAAAATGTTTACGGGCAAATCAACATCGAATCAGTTAATCTGGACGGCATCTCGCCGCTCGTCGGTCCCTTTATTACGCCGATTATCCAGTCAACTTTGAACCAGCGCGTTAACCCGATTCAGATTTTGCGCGGCGAACAAATCGCTCTCAATCTGCCGATTCAAGCCGCCAACGGAAATTTGCAAGCGCGCGTCAAAGACGTGCGTTCGGAAATCAAAGAAAACGCGCTTAATCTCTACATCACCTACAATTTCACCGGCGCAAAGTCACAATAAAAAATTGTTTTCAGGAAAACTTAATGCGGGCGCTTTGCAGCGCCCGTTTTGTTTGTTGAATAATGAGCAAATGTTTCGCTCTTTTGTACTCGATACCGACAGAAGCCCGCGCGTCAGCAAGGGCGGATTGAACTTCCAAACTTGTCCGCCCTTGTTGACGCGCGGGCTTCTGTTATTGGTTTTTTGTTTTTCCAATTTTGTGAATGCCCAAAACACGCCTTGCCAATTTGATAAAGAAACTTTGCAGTTTGTCGGAACTCCGGTCGAACAAGCACGATGTTTGCTGCGTCCGGTTAAAATTGTCGGAAATCTGAGCGAACCGCTTCGACGTTTGCCCGCGGCGCTCGAAAAGTTAATCGGCAAGCCGTTTAAAATTAAAAAAGAAAAACTGCGCGCTTTTTTGCAAAAAAATAAAATCGAAGAAAGCACGCTCGGCGGATCGCTTGATCAAGCGCTCTCAAAAGCCAAATTGCCGAACGGAACGGAAATCGAAGCGCTCTATTTTTTGATTCACGACACTTCGTCGCCATATTTGAAGGACGAGCCGTTTCCGGCTGAAATCAACGACGCCGGATGGCGCGGCAACGATTTATCAATTTGGAAAACGCAGCCCGTCGCGCACGTTTTCGTCAACCGCGTCGGAGAATCGCTGACAATTGTTGATTTCGGCGAGCCTGTCAAAAAAGGTTTCGGGACAAAGTTTGCGCGAGATTTTCTGAAACAGGAAGCCAAAGGATTGCAAATTCACATCGAGCTAAATCAGCCGCGTCGCCGCGACCCAAACCGCCAGCCGGAAAACAACGACGCGATTGCGCCGTTTCCGGGATTTACCGAACAGCAATATGAAAAATTGGCTTTATTGTATGTAACTGCGTCGGCGCGTCGCGGCAGTTGGCTGATACCCGCTTTTCACGCCGCAACAGACGCCGGAATCAAAGACGCGCACGATGACCCGCAAAATTTCGAGCTGGAAAGATTTGCCGGTAAGTTAAAAATGATTTTGAAGAAGCTGTGAAAACTTTATAAATTCGGTTTGAAATTGAAGAAAACGAAACGCGAAATCATTAACTATAAACACTCTGCTATCAACTGTTTTTTCCAGATAAGAGTGAACAGTTGACAGATGACAATTGAAAGTCGAGCTTCTCCGGCTTTAGCTCCGAAAATTCTTATGAAAAATTTCAACGGAATTTTATTGGGTTGCTAAAGTGAAACTTTATAGCTTTTAAAATCAAGATTTTTATTGACTTGAAAGTTATTTAGGCTTATAAAAAATTCGGCTTAAGCAAGTTATAATTCGGTACGAATCAAAGTTCGATGCTTTCGTTTTAAATTTGGGCAATTCAATCTAAACAGAAAAATATGCGTAGCTACTCATTTTATCTCTTAATTTCTATTGCAGCTTTTTGGATTGGTGGTTTAGATATATTCACGATTTATCAAAAAAATCCAGAACAATCGGTAATTGTTAATAAGTCAGTTCCAGATGAAAAATTCCAATGTCAGGAAAGTGCTTTTGCCTTTATTTTGAGTAGCTTGAAACAAGACAAAAACAGCAGCCAATTTATAACAAATTTTATTAAGGAGAAACAAATCAGTAATTGCAGTGAATTATTCGAGATTGAAAAAGAAATGGACTTGAATAATGATGGTGCAAAAGAACAGATTATTAGGGCTAAGAATACCGCTAAAGGAATGTTTTTATGCGGCGCAACAGGAAATTGCTCGACATGGATTCTTAAACGAAAAAGCAATAGTTACGAAATTATTTTAGACGCAGGCTCAATTGAAAATTTAGAGATAAAAAATGAAACTACAAACGGCTACAAAGATTTAGCGACGCGCGGAAACAGCGGCTCGATGAATCATTATTTAGGAACTTTTAAGTTTAACGGCAGAAAGTATCAGGCTAGAAAATGTGTTGAAGAAGTTACAATAGCTGACGGCAATAAATATTTTGTTAGTAAAAATGTATCTGATTGTCAGTAGAAGTTCTGTTTTAAGCAGGCTATTAAAAATGACGCCGCATCGAACAAGTCATTGCACCGAAGCGCGAAACAGCTACGTTGTTAAAAACGTTGCGTGTTAAAACTAAACTTGTCGCTGGCGGTTTCGCGCTCGGTGAACTCCGCCGTTCAGGATTACGCAAAACAATTAAAAATGCACAATGCTAAATTAAAAATTTTGTGCTTTTCGCTTTCTCAAGTTTGCTTTATTTATTCTCGTAAATTTTTAAATCCGAAAATGCGACGACGGGCGTGCCGCTTGTGTAGAGTCCGACGATTCCTAAATTTGTGATGTTGTCGGCGATGCTCGTTGCGAATTGCCCGTTGATATAAAACTCAAGCGTTTTTCCGTTTGAGCGCACTTCCAATTCGTTCGGCTGTGTTCCGGTGCGGATTTGCGGAGCGGATGTCCATTTTACGATGTCGGTTTCGATTTTATTATCGTGTTTGGCGATTCGATACGCCGGGTCTTTGTCGGTGCGAATGACAAAGGCGTAATCGCTCTTGAGAGCCACGGTATCGCTGTGAATGAGTAAGCCATAGCCGAGATAAGGCGATGCTCCCGAAATACTGCGCGCGGTGATTTTCGTAATCGCGTTTTTCGTTACATATTCATCTTTGACCACCGTGTCAATAACTATAACGTAGTAACTATCGGCTTTTTTACAATTAACCTGATATTCGCCCGCGATGTATTCGCCGTGCCCGAACGCTGAATCGAGCTTGCCCCAATCTATCCTGCCGTATTTCAAACGTCCCGTCGTGGTCGAAGAATTAGAGTTCGGGTTAAGACCGGAATTTGAATTTGCCGGACGGTTCGCAATCGAGTTAACGTTAGAATTCGAGCTGCGATTTGAATTGATGTTCGAGTTGTAATTAGTACGATTATTATTGTTATTGTTGTTGTTGTTATTATTAGCCAGGATGCCGATAACGATTAGCAGTCCGAATAAGCCGACTCCGCCTAATACGACAACGGCGGCTAAAATACCCAGAATCCAAAGCAGCGGACTTGATTTTTTACGCGGCTGCGCGCCTGTCAGATTTTGCGGCTGCCACGTTTGATTCTGCTGCGTCGAGCCGAAACCGGATGTGCCGGAGCCTGAAGCGACGAGAGTCGCACCGTCTTCGAGACAAAAATTTTGGGTTTCGTCGGTATATGTGCGATTGCAAACGGGACATCTTTTCATAAACGGGAAGGGCTGCCTTTTTATCAGTATTTGCGCGTGGCGGCATCATTATACGTTAATCGTGCGGCAATTCAAAAACTCAAATGCCGCTGCCGCAGCGTCCGCAAAAACGCACTCCGGCGGGATAACGCGAGCCGCATTTGCGACAAATCGCTTCAGCCGCGGTCGGCGCAGCAGAATTGTGAAGCTGACCTGTGGAAGGAACATAACCGGCAAGATTTAAACCGCAGCCGCCGCAAAAACGCGCGTTTACGGGCAGAACTTTATTGCAGCGCGGGCAGTTAAAATGAGTCGCCGGATTGGTGTTAACGGTAAAACGGTGCGGCGGCGTGTTTCCCGGTTGATTTGACTGACTCTGATTGTTTAGCCGCGCCGATTCGTTTTCGGATTGCGGATGCAAAAAGCGAAAGCTCGCGCTGCCGCAGCGCCCGCAGAAACGGACTCCGGCGGCGAAACGCGAGCCGCAATTAGTGCAAACGACGACATCCGGCACCGATTCCGCGCCCGAATGCATCCCGCCGCTGCCCACTTGCGACGGCGAAGACTGGCTCCCAGTTTCCTGTTTCAAAACCGCTTGAATCACCTGTTCGGCGGAGTCTTCGCGGATTTCGATAACTCTTTCGTCATCGCGCTCGCCGCGCCGGGCGACGCGCAAAACGTGGCGACCGGGCGGAACCGAAGCCAGAATCATTCTGCCCGAACTGCCGATGCTTCCTTTTCGCTCGTCGTCAACATAAACTTCAGCACCGATGGGCGCGAGAATTATTAATCTGCCGCCGCCTTTGTTTTCTTCTTCGTCATCGGGATTGGCGCGGACGGCGGTTGACAATTCTTTGAGCCAATCGGAAACGGTCGTCGGTCGTTTTGCCGGTTCGCGTTCGAGCGCATGCATCACGGCTCGCTCGATTTCGGGCGCGAGGTCAGTGCGAAGCTGCGAGAGCGGCGGCGGGTCTTGCGTGAATTTCGACGAAATAATTTTCATCAAATCGCCCGTAAACGGCACGCGCCCGCCGAGCATTAAATATGCGATTGTGCCGAGCGCGTAAACGTCCGCGCGAGCGTCAACCGGATTTTCCGATTCCATTTGTTCGGGCGCCATAAATTCGGGCGTTCCGATTATTCCGCGCGAAGCCGGACCTTGTTTGGCGCTGATTTGCGAAACGGCTTGATCAACGATTTTCGCCAAGCCGAAATCGCCGACTTTGATAAAGCCGTCGTCTTCTTCGCTTCCGGTTTTTAACAGAAAAATATTGGCGGGTTTTAAATCGCGGTGCAAAATGCTGTTTTGATGTGCGGCTTCGACGCCGTCACCGATTTGTTTGAGCAGATTGAGCGCGCGTTTTGTCGTCAGAGTTCCTTCGCGTCGCAAAAGATCGTGGAGCGTTTCGCCTTTGACGTATTCCATCACGAGATAGAAAACGCCTTCTTCGGTTTTGCCGAAATCAGTTGTGGCGACGACGTGCGGATGCTGAATCGAAGCGGCGGCTCGGGCTTCGCGTTCAAAACGCGCAATCGCTTCGCCTTCCTGCAAATCTTCGCTCGCCAGTAAATCCGGTCGGACGGTTTTGACAGCGACTTTGCGCGTACCGAAATTTTCATCAGTTGCGACGTAAACCTGCCCCATCGCCCCGCGACCCAGACGGCTTTTGAGGCAATAGCGTCCGGCGAGCAGAGGAGTTCCGGGCAAAGTTTGTTTGGTTTCGGCGGGATGATGCTCGCAGAAAAGAACGTTATCCGCGTAACAAGTTCCGCATTTCGGGCATTCGCGCATCGTTTTGTTCGTTGTTCGTTGTTCGTTGTTCGTTGCAAAAGCAATCTGCGACGGACGATGAACATTGAACTAATTAAATTTACAACGAACAACGAACAACGAACAACGAACAGTGAAAAAAAGACAAAAAAAATGCCCGCCGAGTCCCTCATCTCGGCGGGCTTAGTCAACAGGAGGAATCGAAAGACTCTGAGCCGTGTTCCCGTTTTTTAC
>DASVQU010000032.1:0-8853 GCA_036388995.1 Pyrinomonadaceae bacterium
CCTGAGATTCTCCGCCCCGTATCCGAGAAAAGAAATTTTTAAATTTGGTTTATTGTCGCGCAAAAGCGCCAGAGCTTTGATTAAATCTTTCTCGCCCTTTAATTTTCCGACTGCCCCGACAAACAACAATCTCACCGCGTCGCCGCGCGGCTCATCTGTTAATGATTTCTTATCGCCATTAAAAACGGATGTATCAATCGCGTTGGTGATAATGGAGATGTTTTGTGATTGGGTAATATCTCGAAGCTGCTTCGCCGATTCCTGAGAAACTGCGATAAAGCTATCGCTCAAACCGAGAGCTGTTTGAATAAACTTTTGACCGATTTTACTTTGGAAAGGATAGTAGTTATCTACGTCCCCGGCGTGAAAATGTGTAATAACTTTCTTCCCGAAAAGCTTTGCCAGAAAAATGAAAATTGATTCGCGATATAAGCTCGCGTTGCTTCCGAGATGAACATAAACCAAATTCGGGCGCTTCGATATGCAAATCCAAACGAACCGCGCAATTGCGCTCAAAGCCAAAAATGCTTTGCCGAATTTTCCAAAATCTTCAGCTTGAGATTCGATGTAAGTAAATTCGAAATCCTCTTTCAAAGGCGATTTCAGAATTTCAGCAATAAGAGTCGAAATGCCGCCGCGAGTTTTTGTTAAGTGCATACCGACCATCAGGACACGACTCTTTTTTGCCCGACTCAAGGCTGTTCGACTCGCGTCGGGAAGCACTACCGTTTCAGCAGTTCTTTCAATGATTTCGGATTGGAAATGACACTTGTTCATTCGATATTCTCGCTAGTGACGAGGTTTTGTTAATGTAATCGTTACTAAAATTTACAGAATGAAATGGCTAGATTTTCCAGAGAATTAAGTAAATTATCATCAGACACGCCGAGGAATATGAACCGGTTCGCCAAACGTTGAAGCTAACTAATTTTTTCGATAAATAACTGACCTCGACCAAAGCTATTAAAAGAAACGAGATTAGTTGCGCGAGCGCCGCGCCGACTGCGCCATATTGCGGAATCAACATTGCGCCGACGGAAAAACAGGCAATAGCGCCAAGCGCATTGGCGAGCAGATCAATGTGTTGCGAGTTTGTCGCAATCAATCCTCTGGCGACGACCATTACCAAACAAAAAGGCACGACGCTGACTGCCAGAATATTTAGAGTCGGCGCGACATCGGCGTAATTATCACCAAATAAAGCGACCAGAACCTGACCGGATAAAAACGGTGAGATTAGTGCAGCCAGAGTTGATAAAATCAAAGGATACCGCGCCATTTTGGAAAGATATAAACCGGAATTCCCGGTTGCTTTCTGGATATGCTGCGTTATGAGCGGTTGAATAACATTGGCATAGCTAGCCATCAGAATAGAGACCGGAATGAGAAAACGCGATGCGACTCCGTACTTTGCCGATTCGACTTCCGTACTATAGTGTCCTAAGAGAATTATTACGACCTGCCAGTTTATCGAAGCAAAAATGATTGTTCCGGCAAAAGTCGGGGAAACTTTTGAAATTTTAATGAAATCCTCGGTGTTGAAGTCGAAATTTGAAATCCCTTTTTTGGCTGCCAATAAATAAACCAGCAAAGCCGGGATTCTAACGACTACGAACGATAGGCAAATTACGGAAATCGAATAGCCGAACCAGATTAAGACAAGAGGAATAAGAGTTCTCAGAACATTTTCAAGCGTAGTGACAAAGGCGATTAAACGTGTCCGACCAAATGAAATTGCAGTTGCTTCGGCAACCCCAATCACGCCGGTGGGAATCATCGTGAGGCTCAAAATTAATGTTGAGACGCGAACCGACCACGACTCGCTCGCCCAAAATCCGCAAGCCGCCATCAAAACGGCGCAGACAATTCCTGAAATTAAGAGGAAAACCGAAGCGCTGCTAATAAAGCCGACAACAGCTTGATTGCCTTCCTGACGCATTTTGCTTTGCTCATTTCTGCGACTGATTTCGCTAACCAGAAAAGGCATTAAACCGAGTGAACAGACGCTGTAAAAAAGAGCATAAAGCCCCATTACAATTGTGAATCTGCCCAGTTCTTCGGTTTCGCGCATCCGTGCCATGAATACCCAAATCAGGATGCTGTTAGCAATGCTGATAACTCCCGACAAGACCATCCACAATAAAGGTTTCGTTACACTGGTCGAAGCGTTTTCGGACAAGATTTCTTTATTTATTACCGTTGCCATTATTACTTAATTAATCCTGGTTCAATCTCGAAGGTTGCGAAAGCTAGAAAATAAGTTGGCGGCGCATCCTGCTAATCGCCAAAATCATTCCAAAGAAAAAATACAAAGTGCGTACCGGCACGCGAACTGATCCGAGCGAGCCGGGTTCTTTCATACCGGAAATTACAAACGCGATTATTCCTGCGGTCGCGCCTAAGCCAAGCGCAAACATAAGTCGGTCACGCGATGTCATTGTCTTGAAACATTCGATTAAAGCGGCGAGAAACAGCAGACAGAAGATTATTCCGCCCGGAATACCGATTTCCGCCGTGACGTGAGCAAAAATATTGTGAACCGGATTTGGAAAAACCTGGCTGACAAAAATATCCGTCTCGTCGTATTTCGTCATAGTCGCGCGGTAATTGTTTATGCCGACGCCGACGAGCGGATTATCTTCAATCATCCGAAAAGCGGTTTCCATCAGCGGCAAGCGGATATACGCCGAACCGTCGTCGTCTTGTGTCAGGCGTTCGTAAATTCTGCCTGAGAACGGAGCGAGAAACAGGCAGGCAAGAACGACAATGCCGCCTACTGAAATACAATATTTTCTTTTTTCCGCAGGCGAGAGCCGATACCAGCCAAACAGAACAAGCAGCACAAATACAACCACCAGCGAGATCCAGCTTCCCCGCGCCAGAGAAAGTATTACTGCAATAGTTCCTAAAAGCGTTGCCGCCAATAAAGCAGCTTTGTGCCAGCCGTTAAAGTTTTTCACGCGGCAAATCAGCGGAGCGGCAACAATCGGCATTAGCGTCGTTACGTGCCAAGCCATTCCGGTCGGCGTCCGCAAAAATGCGGGAACGCGAGCTAGTTCCACGCTCTGCGTTCCAAGCATCTCTTCTTCGGTTCCGGTTCCAAAGAAAGATAAATTTGTCGGAAAATCGAACATATACTGCGAAAATGCGGTCAACCCCGTGAATATCAGCCCGATTGCTAATCCGACGACTAATTGAACGAGTCTTTCTCGATGGCTGAAATGCGAGGCGACAACATATGCGACCAGCAGCGAAGTTGAAAACGACCAGAGCGAAAACCAGCCGAGCAGATTCGAGCCGCTGTAAAGAACCGAAAGCGCAGCGCAGACAAACAGCGAGAAAAACAAAATCGAAAACTGTAAGGGAAATACTTTTTCTCCCGTTTCATCTTCAACGTCAAACCAGTCATAAACTAATAAAAACAACGCAGTCAGCAGCGTTAAAGAGATATTGAAACCCGACGGGTCTTCAATTTCGTCAATTTTGTAAAAATTCACTTCGCATTTGAAAAAGAACGAAGCAATAAAAGCAAAACGAACGAGCGAGATAATCGGCAGTTCCAGAACAAAGCAGGCAACGCCGCCGATTGCGAGAAAAGCGAGAGCGCCGATTGCCAGCGTGATCGAAGGCGAGCCTCCGCCAACAGAGATAACGGCAGCGCCGAGCAAACAAGCTGCTAAAAACACCGAACACACCAACGCATACGAGAGCATTGCTCCTGCCGTAAAAGTCGTTGTTTTTCCTGATGCCTGTATTCTCATTTAAACTTTACATCGCGCCGGAGCCGCGAAGGACCGCCGGAATTGTTTTAACCAAAATCTTGAAATCGAGAACTAAAGACCATTTATCAATGTATTCGAGGTCTTGCAGAATCCATTTATCAAAGCTGGTCTCACTTCTGCCGGAAATCTGCCAGACGCAGGTAATTCCGGGTTTGACGCTAAAACGGCGGTTAAACCACAGTTGGTTGAATTTTTGAAAATCGCGTTCGGGCAGCGGGCGCGGTCCGACAAGCGATAAATCGCCGAGCAAAACATTGATTAGCTGCGGCAGCTCGTCAAGGCTTGTTTTACGAAGCCATTTTCCAATCTGCGTGACGCGCGGATCGTTTTTGATTTTAAAAACCGGACCGTCGGCTTCGTTTAAGGCTTCGAGCTGGCTTTGCCGCCGGTCGGCATCTACACACATTGTGCGAAACTTGAACATTTTGAAACGCCGCTTGTTCAGCCCGACGCGCTCCTGAATAAAAAATACCGGACCCGCAGACGTTAGCTTGATAAGCAAAGAGATAATCAACAGCAGCGGCGAGAGCAAAATCAACAAGACCAATGCCCCGGCGAAATCAATCGCGTTTTTGATAAACATTCGCCAATCGGCTTGAGGCGCGGTGTAAAGCGATAAAATCGGGGCTTCGCCGATTTCTCCGGTGACCGCGCGCGCCAGTCTCAGATTGAACAAATCCGAATACACGCGAACCGTGATTCCCTGTTCTTCAGCCGCCCGCGCGATTGAATCCATTTTGTCGTAAAAAGTTTTTATCGGCAGACAAAGTATTACTTCATCAATCACGTTTTCGGCTAAAACCTGCGGAATCTGATCCAGATTGCCCAGCACTTCGGGATCGTCAATGTCATCAATAAATCCTGCAAAGTGATAACCGATTTCCGGGGTTTCCTTGATCAATTTGACGATTTTCTGCCCGCGATTTCCCGCGCCGATGACGACAACCGAGCGCAGATTACGCCCGTGAAGTCGAAACTTAGTTAAAAGATTGCGTTTGACCAGCCGAATCGAAAAAAGCAGAACAAAAGAAGTGACGGCGAAAATGAGCAAAAATCTTTTGGGAAAAATATGCCACTCCGCCAGCAAAATCAGCGTCGCCAAAATCAAGCTGCAGAACGCGACCGCCCGCAGAACGTCAACAAATTCGTCTTCCCAGTTCGCCAATCGTTTTGAGCGGTACAGCCAAAACGAGGACAGAATAAATGCCCAGCTACCCAAAACGCCCGCAAAGAAAATCGAGCTTTCGACGCTCGGGGCGGAAATCGCCTGCCAAATGTAATCAACGCCTTCCGGTCCGCCGCGATAAAAAGCCAGCCATAAGGCGATGGCAAGGGCGGTCAGGTCGAGCAGTTTATACACGAATACCAGAGAGGCTCTGATTCGCTCTTTCATATCGAATTCCTCGCTAAATTATTTTGTTTTACGTTGATTTATAAAGTAGAAACGAGGCGCAGTTTTCAGTAATTTTTTCTACCAGCGATATTTTTTTCTTTTTTTACCGGAGTCTGACGGAAGCGCCAGGCGTTCGGGCTTTGAAACTATCTTCATCGCCGGGGGCGGTTCGATCACGGAAATAATTGCCAGAACCGGCAAGCCCAAATGCTGTTCGATTGCGTAAGGCGAAGCGATAAAACCGTAATCCCCGGTCGTGGCTGTTAATTTATCCAGAACAATCGCGCTCGCAAAACCGGCAGCCGCGCCGACAAACATTAAAACGAGCAAATTCAACAACGTCTTCGGACTTTTCTGCTCGCCGTCTGTGCTCGGCGGGTCAACGATTCCGAAATTCATTACTTGCTCTTTGTTCAAAACCTGGCTGATTTCGTTTTCGCGCGCCTTTTTTTGATAAAGCAAATAGGCTTCTTCATTAACGCTGCGCTCGCGTTCCAGACCGGCGCGGTCAATGCTCCGGCTGTTGAGAAACGCGACTTCTTTGCGCAGTTTCGCAGCTTGCGACGACAAATTCTTTTCTCGCTCTTTGAGCGCCGCAAGGCTGGTTTGAGCGTTGGAAAGATCGCTTTCCAGCCTGCGCCGCAAATCGTTTAAAGCAAACGAGCGCTCCTGCGGCGGATTAGCCGTTTCCTGCGCGAGAGTTTTCTTCAATTGCTCGATGCGCTCTTCCGTTTCGCGGACAAACCGGCTGTTCGGCTGGTATTTTTGCAGATACTGCGTTTTTTGTTGCTCAAGCCGGATCAGTTCTTCTTTCATCCGGTCGAGAGCCGAAACGTATCTTGAAACCGATCCGGTTTGAATTTGTTCCGGCTGTGTGGCGATTTTTTCCTGTAAAGAGATGCTGCGTTTCTGGGTTTCCCCTATTTCCGTGCGAGCGGCGTTGATTTGCGCCTCTGTTTCGTAAAGCTGCTTGAGCAAAAGCTCGCGCTGGACGCCGATTTCGGCTCCGCTGACGCCGTTGCGAGCGTCGAACTGCTTGAGTGTGTTCGACGCGGCGTTTAATTTTTGATTAAACGTCTGAGTCTGTTCGTTAAAAACCTGCGCCGCCTGAGCCTTTTCGTTGATTTGAACGTGAAGCTGGACGTAGTTCTGATAAATTTTTTCGAGAGTCATTTTCGCCCGCAGCGGGTCTGTATCGGTGTACTTGACCTTGATAATGCGAGACTTCTTGATCGGCGTGACATCCAGATTGCCGACCACGCGATTAACCGCTTTTTCCGTTGCAAAGCCGTCTGCGGACGATTTTTTTTGCGATGGATTTTCCGTTTCCGCCGCTTTTGCGGATGAACCCCAAAAACCGTAAAGCAAATTTTTTACCCGTTCGCGCAGCTTGCTCGATTCCGTATCGCGTTTCGGGGCTTGATTGTTGATTAAATCTAAATCCGTTACCGCGCCGGCAATCACTTCACGGCTTTTGAATAACTCCAGCTCCGAATTAAATTCTTCGTCGCTGATCGCCGCTTGAATAACGTCGGGCAGTTTTTCCGCTGCGCTGATTCGCGGGTCGCTTCGGTCGCGCGAAATTAAAATGCTCATCTCGGCTTCGTATTTCGGCGTCATTAAAAACGTCGCAATCATTCCCGAAACCACGACCAGCGTAAAAACCGACGCGATTAGCAATTTACGTTTCCAGACCGTTTCCCACAATTGGGCAATCAGACTTTTGTTAGTTAAAATCCGCATTTCAAATCAACTCCGACTTCCAAAACTCCGATTTAAAAGAACCGGGGCAGAAATCCTCGAACGGTTTCGACAGCTTTGTTAATCTGCGAAATTTTTGAATCCGGGATGAAAATATAATCCCCGTCCTGCAAAGCGATGTCCTTCTGTTCGCCCTGCTGATTGATTACCTTCAACACATTTGCCGATTGAATTTCCCAATCGCCGCTGCCGTTCGGTCGAGCGTGAATTACCATTTTTCGATTTGCATCCGTCGTAAATCCGCCCGCCAGAAAAATCACCTGCACAAGCGTTTGACCTTCACGCAAATCGTAACGCCCCGGTTTGTTCACCTGACCGCCGATGAAAACGCGCGGCGCGACAAATTCGAGCAGCGCAACCGTTAAAACCGGCTTTAAAAGAATTTCGTTATAAGATTTTTCCAGTTGAGCTTTGAGTTCCGAAATTGTTAAGCCCTCGGCTTTTGAATCGTCAATCATCTGAAGACTGATAAAGCCGTCGGGTCGCACAACCACCGAAACTTCATTCAGCTCCGGGTGATAAAGAAATTTAACGCTCAATTTATCGCCCTGCTTGATGCGGTAGCCGGTTTGAGGTGCTGCGGGTTTGCTCGGTTCCGGCAAATCTATTTGCGCAAAAGCATTCACGGAAACGAGTAAGCACCACAAAACGCTTCCGACAATCGTTTTTGAAACGATGTAAAATATTTTTGAGCGTGTCATTTTTTCTGTCATCATTTCAAATTATCGGGTTGAACATTCGGTATCTTTCAATTTAAAAAAAATCAGCTAAAAGCCATTTTTTTACTGATACACAACAAATGAGCCTCGATTTCCAAGTTATCGGTTGGAAATTAAGAAACCAAGACTCAACCGAAACAGACAAAAAAAGGGAGCCTCGAAAGACTCCCTTTTTTTCAGCGTGCTTTGGCTGGGGAAAAACGCGGATTTTGATGCCTTTAATGTTTTGAATGCGGATGAGGTTCAAAAACTAACGGCAAGACGGAAATTAAACCCATATAAATAGCGCCGAACGAAAGAAAACCGAAAACAATCGCGGTGAACAAATTAAAATATCCCGTAAAATATGTCAGACCAACCGCCAAAATCCCGACCGCCCAAATTAAACCGTAAATTTTCAGTACCATTTTTTTGTCTCCAAACATTTAAAATATTTATTCGCTTCAAGCTCGCGAATCTTCGGAAACATAAATCGCAAAGGTCGTGCCAACTGTAAAAAGCCCGTATTTACTGAGTTTCTAAAAAAACCGGGAGCGGAATTTTCCGCGCTTTTTAAATTCCGGTGAGAATTTTTTCGCACTTTCAGCATTTTTGCCGCAAAAAGAAAAGCTGATCTCACGAACAGCTTTTCCACCAAATAGATTTTCCAATCGGTTCGGTTTATTTAATCACAACATTGACCAGGCGATTGGGAACGACAATGACTTTGGCAATCTGCTTTCCGGCGGCGTATTCCCGCACCTTTTCATCGGCGAGCGCGGCACGTTCGAGTTCCTCTTTCGCCGTATCTGGCGCAGCAAGCAGCTTCGACCGCAGCTTGCCGTTAATCTGAATCGGAATCTCGATTTCGTCTTTCCGCGCCAAATCTTCGCGATAAACCGGAAACTTCGCGCCCGATTTCAACATCCCTTCATCGCTGCCGGTCAAACGAGACCACATTTCTTCAGCCGCGTGCGGCGCATAAGGCGCGAGCATCAAAATCAGCGCGCGAACGGCTTCGTTAATGGCAAACAAATCCGAATCAGAAGCCGTTTCCAGTTCGACTTTGAAATCGCCGAGCGCGTTTGACAATTCCATCAAAGCCGCAACCGGCGTGTTTAATTGCAAACGCTCAAAATCCGATTCGACGCGCTGAATGGTTTGGTGCGTTTTCTGCCGCAGCTTGCGCGCATTGTCAGAACCGCCTGCGGTAGCGGGC
>DASVQU010000033.1:0-9222 GCA_036388995.1 Pyrinomonadaceae bacterium
ATACGGTCGCGCTTCGGGCGGTCGCGTCAATCTTCGCACCCGCGCTGGGAGCAATAAATTTCACGGACGCGGCTTTTTCTTTTACCGCGATTCCGACTTAAACGCCAACACCTGGAACAACAATCGGCGCGGTATCGAGCGCCCGCCTTTTAGAAATTTCAATCCGGGCGCGACTTTAAGCGGTCCGATTGTCAAAAATAAATTATTTTTCTTCTCGGCTTACGAATTCGATAAAATTGAGGAAGATACGATTATTGACGTTTATCTGCCGATCAATAATACGTCGCGCTTTACTTTGCCCGCGCCGACAAATCCGTCGCAGGCTTTCGTCTCGAACACGGGAAACAACTTCGTTCTCATCGCGCCTTATCTTCAGCCCGTTGACACGCCGTCGCGGAGACACACTTTTTCAACTCGCATTGATTGGAACCTAAACAACGCCAACAGCTTTACTTTCGGCTATCAATTAGGGCGTTCAAATGATTTACGTCAATTCAGCGGAACAAATCGTCTGGCAGACGCACTGATCGGGCGCATCCGCGACACCGATGGATTTAATGCCACGCATAATTTGATCGTCAGTCCGAAAACGGTCAATCAATTCCGTTTTCAATACTCATCGCTCCGCCCGACTTCGACACCGAACGCCGGAGAAACTGCGCCTGTAATTCTGGTCAGCGGTTTTACGCCGCCGGATGAGGCTTTTTCAGCAACGCAGACTTTCGGCGCTTCGACTTCAGGTTCGAGCGACCGTAAGGAAAATCGCTTTCAATTTCAAGACACTCTGACGCAAATCGTCGGCGATCACAGCTTGAAATTCGGAGCCGATTATCAGCGTGTTAATACTCGCTATATTGACCGTTTCGATGCGACGGGAACTTATCGTTTCTCCAACTTCTTCTTTTTCGGTCAAAATTCGGTGACGAGCTTTCAGCAAAATTTCAACACCGAATCGGAAGTAAAAAACAACTATTTCGGCATTTTCGGGCAGGACGATTGGCGCATTCGCCCCAATCTGACGCTCAGCTTGGGCGTACGCTACGAGCGCGAAACCGTCGTTGACGACAATAATAATTTCGGTCCGCGCGCGGCAATCGCCTGGAATCCATTCAAAGGCGAAAAAACTGTGATTCGCGCAGGTGCGGGAATTTTCTACAACCGCGTTTTGCTGCGCACGGTTGACGATTTCACAGCCGGAGCGCAGGAATTGCGTTTCGACACGAGAAACCGTTTTCCGAGCGATGTTACGTTCAACCTCATTCGCGATTTCTTCAGCCAGCGATTCCCGAATCCGGTTACGCTCGACACGGCGATTCCGATTAACGCCGCCGGCGCAACCCGTACCGTTCGCGAATTATCGCGTCCCGGCGCTTTCCGCGAGCTTGACCCGGACATCAAGATTCCCGAAAGCTACCAGTTCAACATCGGTTTCGAGCGCGAGATTTTCAAAGGAATCACTTTTGAAACAAACTTTACGCTCAACAAAACGATTCACCTGTGGCGCGAATACAACGCCAACGCACCGGCTCTGCCGGCAGGAACGCCGGACAGAAGCGGAGACGGGCAAGTGACTTTTACTGACTATCTGCTCGGAATCAATTCCGGCATTTCGCGTTTCGTCCTCGGTTCGCAGACCGATGATGTCGGGTTGACGAGCTTAACGGGCGGAGCCTGCACCGGCGGCACGCAAACCTGTATCGTCAATCTTAATTCGTCGCAAAATCGTTCGGATTGCGATTCAGCGCTTGACCCGATCAATTCGCCGACGCTTTCGCCGATTTGCCGCGCATTGGCGGCGGTTCAATTGCTTCGACCGGCGGAGTTTCAGAATCGAGGGATTTTTACTCAATTCGAGCGCGTCGCCTCAATCGGCAACAGCTTTTACAAAGGCGCGACGTTTGAGCTTAGAAACCGTTTTCGTCAATTCGGCGGCGGTTTCGGCGGCGCGATGCGTCTCGTTTACACTTTGTCGAGCCTGAAAGACGACGGCATCGTCAACACTTCGTCGGCTCAAATCGTCGGAGATTTCAAATCGGAATATTCGCGCAGTCTGCTTGACCGGCGTCATCGCATCGCGTTTTCAGGCACTTTCGACACGCCGTATTGGCTCGGCAAATTGCGTTTGTCGCCGCTTTTCCGGTTCGGTTCGAGCGCGCCGTTCAATCTTTCGGTGGGCGGAAACGACCGCAATTTGGACGATGTCGGAACCGACCGACCGAATTTCAGCGGCGATTTGGACAACATCACCTGGCGACAATTCGGCACGGCTTTCTCGCCCACAGTGGCGGCTCAATTTTCACAGCCCACCATCGGCAGCCCCGGAAATCTGCCGCGCAACGCCGGAAACGGTCCGCGACAATACATCTTTGATTTAAACGTCAGCCGCCAATTCAACATCGGCGAAAGATTCCGCATTCGTCCGTCAGCCGAATTCGGCAACATTTTGAATATGACGGTGTTTAGCTTCGGCTCGAATTTTATCAACTTTGACGGGTTAAACTCGACAAACGCGATTACGCGCCGAAACGCTCAAGATGTTTTCCTTGCTCCGACGCGAACCTTGCGCCCGCGTCAGGTTCGTCTCGGGCTTCGCGTCGAGTTTTAATCGAACGAAACAGCGAACAAAAAAACTCCGGCGTTGGGAATTCCCAACGCCGGAGTTTTTTATTTGAAAATTTTGTGTGACTAACCGGGCTTGTTCGGGTTATTATTGACGGAGCCGCGCGTTTTCCCCGCGCCGAAATTAATCTCGCCGTTTCATTCCAAGTTTGTCAGATGAAAAAAACTTCCGTTGTCTCCAATTCGAGTCTTGAATTATCCGTCGAATCAATTTTGCTCGACTCGGATTTGTTCGTGAAATATAAATCCCCGGAACGCGCCATCAAGCTGCTCCAGGACGCAATCGAACGCAGCCCGCGTTCCGTCCCGGTCAGAGAGAAATTGCGCGAAATCTGTGCCGCGCATGGAAATATCGGTGAAGCCGCGCGTCAATGTCTCGCGCTCGCCAGCCTTTACATCAACCGCGAAGATTTCGAACCGGCTTACGACCGACTTCAGGAAGCGAAATTGCTCGACCCGCGCATCTCAATCGCTTCCGGTCTCGAAGCGATTCGCCGTGCCAAGCATCCCGAATTTGCAGTCGGAACGGTTTATCAAAGTTCGCAGGCGGCAAATGCAGCCGCTCCGCCCGTTTTCCGCCGTGACGCCGCTTTCGCCGGAGATTTGTCGCTCGTCAGCCTTTTCGATGTGATTCAAGTAGCGGAAAATTCAAAGCTGACGGGACTCTTAACTTTAAAATCGTCGCCAAACATCGGCAGCGTCGCTTTTAACGTAGGCAAAATCGTTGACGCCGAAGCAAGCGGCGCGACCGGAATCGCCGCTTTTCGCAGGGTCGTCGAAATGACTGACGGCGCATTTGAATTTATGCTCTCCGAAAAAGAATTTCCCGTCGTCATTCAAGCCGCGTCAAACACAAACCTGCTGCTCGACACGCTGAGCGATATGGACGAGGAAAACAAATAAGAGCGGAGAACTGAACGGAGAATGGAGAACAAAAAGAATTCGGTTCTCCATTCTCCGTTCTCCGTTTCCCAAAGTTTTCCTTTTCGCTGAAACAAGATATAGTGCTATTGTTCTCTCTCTGGCACTATTCAATGTTTAGGCTTCAAAGACTCGAAATAACTGGTTTTAAATCTTTTGCGGATTACACGGAAATAATTTTCACCGAAAACGGTGGAATCACTGCCGTCGTCGGTCCTAACGGATGCGGAAAATCAAACGTTTCCGACGCGATTGCGTGGGTTTTAGGTGAGCAAAGCGCGAAATCTCTGCGCGGCGCGGAAATGCAGGACGTAATTTTTCAAGGCACGCGCTCGCGACAGCCTTCGGGAATGGCGGAAGTCGTGCTGCATTTCGTCCGCGACGATACTTTCGCGGACGTTTCCGACACGGACGACATTGACGAAGCATTGAGCGAGTTTGACGAGCAAACGGCGGAGTTCGATGATTTTAATACTCCGAACTCCGCACTCGACACTCCGCATTCAGAGAACGGTTTTCATCCCGAATCGAATGGACACGGCGCGCAGCAAATCGCAACGGTCGGAGCTGCCGTTGCGCCTGCAAAAACGCAATCAAAACGCCGCTGGAAATCGCGTCGGGCGCAGCTCGATTTTGCGCCGGGCGAAGCCGTTTCGATTACGCGGCGTCTTTATCGTTCGGGCGAAAGCGAATATTTGTTGAACAATCGCGCCTGCCGTTTGCGCGACATTCAAGACCTTTTTTCCGGCACAGGGCTTTCCGGCGCGCATTACGCTTTGATTCAGCAGGAGCGAATCAGCCAGATTCTTTCGTCAAAACCTTCCGACCGCCGCGCGCTGGTTGAAGAAGCCGCCGGAATCACCAAATTTCGCACGCGACAGCGCGCCGCAGAAGTCCGGTTAGAGTCTGCAAAAAACAATTTGCGCCGTTTGTCCGACATTGTTTCGGAAGTCGAGCGACAGGCAAACGCTCTGCGAAGACAAGCCGCGCGAACCCGTCGTTACAAGCAGATGCGCGAGGAACTGCGCGAGCTTCAGCGCAAAGTTTTTGCTGCCGAAGGCAAAGAATTTACCGCGAATTTAACCGATTTGCGCGGAAAGCTCGCCGCCGCAATTGCCGAAGAGCAAAATTTGGCTGAGCTGGTTGTGACGCAAACCGAAAAATCCCGCCAAGCGACGCAAACGGCGCGCGAATCTGAAGAAATACTTACCCAAATTCGTCAGCAAATCTCCGAAGCCGCAATTCGCAGAGAACGCGCCGCTCGTGATTTCGCGCACCAAAGCGAGCAAGCCGCGTCGCTCGAAGAACGTTGCGCGGCGCTGCGTTCTGAAATCAAATCAAACGAAAAACGGCTTCAGGAAATCGCCGCCGACCGAGAGCGTCTGCGCGAAAAAAACGAACAGGCGAGCAAATCCAATCAAACCGAATCAACTGATTTGCAAACTGCCGAAGCCGATTTCCGGCAAAAACAATCCGAAGTTTTAAAGCTCGAAAGCGAAATCGAAGAAACGCGACATTTGCTTTTGCAGCACACGGCGGCGGCGGAGCGACTGCGAGAAATTGCCAAACAACAGGCAAACACGCTCGAACGGCTTGCCGAACGCGCCGAAGGTTTGGAGCGCGAGAAATTGCGCGCCGAACAGACTTTCGCCGAAAAGAAACAGGAAGCCGCCGAGCTTGAAACAAAAGTCGCCGCGCAGCACGAACATCTCGCCGATTTAAAAACGCGCAAGGAAAAAGCTCTCGAATCAGTCAAACAAGCGCAAAACGGGCTGCGCGAAGCCGAGGCGGTTTTTAACAAAATCCGCGACGAAGCAAACGGAGTTCGCCACCGGCGCGAAACGCTCGAAAAATTGGACACAAGCAATGCGATGCTGGCACCAGCCGTGCAAAAGCTTTTTGACGCGCGTGAAAAACTGGGCGTCAATTTGCGCGGCACGCTGGCGGATTTTTTTAATGTCGAAGCCCGATATGAAAAAGCGGTCGAAGCGGTTTTCGGTGCGCGTTTGCAAACCGTTTTAATCGAGTCGCACGAAGATGCCCGAAAAATCGCCGAATGGCTGCGCCGGAGCAATGCGGGAAAATTGGATTTATTGGTTTGTTCGTCGTCCGTTGTTCGTCGTTCGTCGCTGGTCGTAAATAACGGCAAAATCGGTGGTTTAATTGGAGTGTCCGGTGATTTGCTTGAAATTCTCCGGGAGATTTTTCCGCAGGAAACGGATTTCCACATTGTGGAAAACTTTGCGGAGGCGGATAATTTAGCCGATGAAAACTGCGTCACGCTTGACGGCGAATTGATTTACAAAAACCGTTTGTTCTCGCTTGGCAAAACCGGAAAAGAAACGGGCGGAATCTTGAGCTTTAAACGTGAGCTGCGCGAGCTTGCGGCAAAGGCTGAGAAACTAAAAAGCGAATTGGGATTCGCCGAAGAAACGGTTAAAAATGCGCGGGCGGATTTGGTGAAACAGGAAAATTTTATCACCGATTTTCAGTCCGAGATTTTGCTCGCCGAACGCCAATTGATGTCGCTCAACAGCAATTTCGACGCGGCAAAACAAGACCGCGAACGAGCCGAGAGACATCAAAAAGTCGTTGCCGATGAGATTTTGAGGCTTGAAGCTGAGAAGAACGATACTGAAAACAAACGCGCAAAAGCCGAACGCGAAGCGAAAACGGCGGAAACGGAGCGCGTTACGGCTTCGGAAAAGCTGGGCAAAATTTCCGCCATTTTGCTCGAAACAAAACGCGCAGCCGAACATTTCAATTCGGTTTTAAGCGAGCGCCGCGCCGCCGCCGCCGCCGAAGCCGAACGCCGCCGCAGCTTGCAAAACGCTTTGCGGCGTGTTGAAAACGATTACACGGAACTTGCTTTTCGTTTGGAAAAACACCGCAAAGAACTCGAAGAAACGGATTTGAAGTTTGAAAATCTGCGTAAATCTTTGCACTCGCTCGAACATCAAATGGCTTTCGCCGAAAACGAAAAGAAAACGGAAAACGAAAAGCTCGCTGCCGCAACGGAAGATCTGCAAAGGGCGCGCGCCGCCGCTGATCGGCTGGCAACGGAATTAAATGAATCGAATAAAAAAGCCGCTGCCGCGAAAGACGCGCGCGGCGCGCTCGAAGTCGCGCAAGCCGAAACTGCGACAAAACTGGAAAATTTGCGGGAAAATTGCCAACAGGAATTGGGCGAGCGGCTTGAAAATTTGTTTGTCGGCGAACTGTTCGACGATTTCGATTTGCCGGAGGAAAAACAGCGAGTCGAATCTTTGCGTGAAAAGCTCGAAGGTTTCGGCGCGGTTAATTTGCTGGCGCTCGAAGAATTAAACGAAACCGAAGAGCGTTTGCTGTTTTTAACGAGCCAGCGCAAAGACATTGTGGACAGCATTGCGACGGCAGAGGAAGCTCTTGACGAGATCAAACGCCGCTCGCGCGAGCGTTTTGAGATGGCTTTTGCTGAAATCAACCGCAATTTTACAGAGCTTTTCGCAGAGCTTTTCGGCGGCGGGCGCGGCGAAATGAATTTGCTCGATGCAGCCGACGTGCTGGAAACAGGCATCGAAATTATCGCGCAGCCGCCGGGAAAACGTCTTCAAAATTTGCTTCTGCTTTCGGGCGGCGAAAAAGCGATGACGGCGATTGCGCTCGTGCTGGCGATTTTCCGTTTTCGTCCCGCGCCGTTTTGCTTGCTCGATGAAGTGGACGCGCCGCTCGACGAAGCAAATGTCGGGCGTTTCGTCGAAAAAATCGCCGTGATGTCGGAAAACACGCAGTTTATCGTCATCACGCACAACAAGCGGACGATGGAAGCCGCGCGCGCTCTTTACGGCGTGACGATGGAAGAGGCGGGAGTGTCGAAAGTCGTTTCCGTAAAGTTTGAATAATAATTTTGCAATCTTATGAAACGTTATTTGTTTCTTTTTCTTTGTTTTTCGCTGGCGATTTTCAGCCAGCTTACGTTTGCTCAGTCAAAAGGTAAAAATCGGAAAACGACGGCGAGACCGCCTGAAGCCGTTGCCGCGCCGACGACTAAACCTGTTTCGCCCGAAACCGAAAATGCCGCTCCGGTCGTTGCCGCCCCTGTGGGCAAGAAAAATCAGCGCGACGCTTTGGTGCAAAACGAAAATCCTAAAACAAACGGCGAGGCGCGAAAAGCCGGGGCGAAAATGCCGTACGCTTACGAGTTTTCGCAGCCGGATTTTGTCGTCAATCATGTTTTGATCGAACACGACGAGAACGGGAAAGGGACAATTACGTTTGAGAAACGACAGTTTGGCGAACCGATTACCGACCCGATTCAAATCGCGCCCGCCGCGCTCGAACGAATCAAAAAATTGTGGAGCGAGTTGAATTTTCTGGATTCGACCGACGTTTATCAATCTGCGAAGTACGATTATCCGCATCTCGGACAGATGAAATTGCGGATGGAGACGGATGGAAAAAAACGCGAAGCCGGATTAAATTGGACTGAAAACAAGACGGCGGAAAGTTTGACGAAAGAATACAAACGTCTGACCGAGCATTACATCTGGCTTTTCGACATTAATCTGGCGCGCGAAAACCGCCCGCTCGAAGCGCCGAAATTGGTTGAGAAATTGGAAGGCTTGATTAAACGCGGCGAGATTCACGACGTTGCCTTGCTGCTCCCGATTTTGCGCGAAATCAAAGACGAAGAGCGTATTCCGCTAATCGCCAGAAATCACGCCGAACGTATTATAAAACTTATCGGGAAGATGTCTGAGAAGAAACAGTAATGCTGCCGTCTTCTTTAATCAGCGGCGCGTTTGCGCCGAAATCTGCTTGCGCAAGCTGTCTCACTTTTGCAACGGCTGCCCGATTTGTATTGTCCAGAACCGGAACTCCGCGCCCGATCTGTTTTCCGGCGTGAATCTTGCCGCCTAAAAACTTTCCGTCCGCAGCGATTTTCGCTTCCAAAATCATTGTCAGCGCCGTTGCGTCCTTCAAACCAAACCAGCCGTAAGTTGCAAAATTTCCGAGCGAGTAAGCGACCAAGCGGTCTTTGTAAATTTCCATTCCGCGCAAAACGTGCGGTCCGTGTCCCAAAACCAAATCCGCCCCGGCGTCAATCACCGTCCGCGCAAAAAGCCGCAGATTTCCGCGTTTTTCGCTGTAGAAAATCTCGGTCTGGCGGGGAACGTGCTGCGCGTCCGTGCCTTCCGCGCCGCCGTGAAACGAAACGACCACGATGTCGGCTTTTTTGGTTTGTTGCTGCACGACGCGGCGCGCGGTTTCCAAATCGTTGACGTTTAAAGAAACGTTGTTGTGCGCAAAACCGATGAAAGCGATTTTTTTACCTTTGGATTCGAGATATGCGACGGCAAATTGATTTCTGTCGCTGCCCGCGTGTTTGATACCAAGCGAATCGAGAACTTTTCTAGTGCTGGCGCGCCCGGCGTCGCCGAAATCCGAAGCATGATTATTTGCCACGCTCAAAACATCAAATCCGGCTTCTTTCAAATATTTGCCGTAACGAGTCGGAACTTGAAAGGCAAAACAGGTAAACTTTTTCGCAGGTTTTTCAGGCAAGGCGTTTGCGGGCGGCGGTTGGAGAATTGGCGTCGGCTCGATTTTAGCTTCCGGTTTTGTTTCTCCGGCTTTTTTGGGAGCGAAAAATTGCGGACATTTTTCCGAAACTCCGCTATCAATCAATGGTCCTTCCAAATT
>DASVQU010000034.1:0-21181 GCA_036388995.1 Pyrinomonadaceae bacterium
AAGCCGCCGATTTATCGAAAAACGATGCTTCGACTCAACCGGTTGACTCAAAAAAATCGGGGAGGAAAAAATAGAACTTTCCTTTTTAAATTTGAGACAATCAATTCGCTGTTCGTCCGCTTTTGCCAGACGAGCGGCGAATTTGTTATTACAATCAATTACTTTCGGTTCGCATTAATTGACGAAATTCAATTTAACAAAAATTATGCTGCGATTTCACAACAATTTATCGGGAAAAATCGAAGAATTTGTTCCTTTACAAGACAATGAAGCTAGAATGTATCTCTGCGGTCCGACGGTCTGGAATTTCGCGCATATAGGCAATTTTCGCACGTTTGCGTTCGGCGATTTGCTGCGGCGTTATCTGAAATTCAAAGGTTACAGCGTGACGCACGTGATGAATTTGACCGACGTTGACGACCGGATTATTGAAAAATCGAAAGAAGCCGGAAAAACGATTGACGAGTTTGTCCAGCCGTTTATCGAAGCATTTTGGGATGACTCGGACGCGCTCGGAAACGAAAGACCGGACATTGCGCCGCGCGCTACCGAACACATCGCGGAAATGATCGAAATCATTCAAAAGCTGATGGAAAACGGGCGCGCTTACGAAGCGGGCGGTTCGATTTATTACCGTATTTCCGCTTTTCCAGAATACGGCAAGCTCTCGAAAATCAGTTTTGAAGGCAACATCGAAGGCGGTTCGGGGCGCGTTGACACCGATAAATACGACAAGGAAAACGCGCGTGATTTCGCGCTCTGGAAATTTGTTGACGCGGATGAACCCGCCGGTTGGGACGCGCCTTTCGGTCGCGGGCGTCCGGGCTGGCACATCGAATGTTCGGCGATGTCTATGAAATATTTGGGCGAGTCTTTCGACATTCACGCCGGCGGAATCGATTTGCAGTTTCCGCATCACGAAAACGAAATCGCCCAAAGCGAAGGCGCAACCGGAAAATTGTTTTCCAAATATTGGCTGCACGGCGAATTTTTGAAAATTGACAGCGAAAAAATGTCGAAATCGCTCGGCAACGATTTTACATTCCGCGAACTGCGCGAACGCGGGCATAAGCCTCTGGCGATTCGTTATTTGCTCTTGAGCGTGCCGTATGACAACCAGCTTAATTTCACGTTTGAAAATCTGCGCGGCGCGGAAAACACAATCGAACGCTTGCAGGATTTTCGCCGCCGTGTGGCGGAAGCGCGCGTCGAAAGCGGTTTGAACCCAGAGGTCGAAAGAATTGTTTTGGATTCTCTGAAACAATTTGAAGACGCGATGGACGACAATCTCAATACTTCGGTCGCGCTGGCTGCGCTTCACAATCTCGTCCGCGAAGTTAACACTGCTTTGGCAAGCGATGCGGTGCGCGCCGATGATCGAAACCTTGTCCTAGACGCGATTGCAAAATTCGATTCCGTGTTCGGCATTTTCGGCAAAGAACGCGAAGAAATGCTCGATTCGGAAATTCAAGCCTTGATTGACGAGCGCCAGGAAGCACGCCGAAACCGCAATTTCTCGCGGTCGGACGAAATCCGCGATTTGCTCTCTGCCAAAGGAATCATTCTCGAAGACACAAAAGACGGCGTTCGGTGGAAGCGAAAATAAATTATTTTTCGACTTTGACGAGAAACGCCCTCTCGATTTGTGCGTTGAATTCGAGCGGCTCGCCGAGTTTGTAACCGCGCGCCGTTAAATCCTGCAATAGCGGATGCTGCGGATTCCAGTTTTTATTTCTGAAAGCAATCCAAAATCGGTCGCCCGCGAGTGCGTTTTTATCCGTAACTCTCACTTCGTCAAAACCGCGCGGCAGAAAATAAGCCTTGTCTTCTTCAATTCCGGGAAAATCTTTGATCGCGACAATCCGAATGCGGTCGCTCGTTTTGGTCGCAAACCACAAATGATAAGCCACCAAATCTTCAAAAGCGTAAATGGTCAAATTCTCAACCGCAGTTTCGTTCTTAATTGCCTGCTTCGCCAATTCTTCCCATCCGCACCAAATGTTGATGTTTTTCGTTCGCCCAAAATGAAAAGCGCAGCCCGCTAAAATCAGCCCGGCGAGCAAACCGAAAGCAGCGATTTTCACCCCAACCGGGCGCAAACGATTAAGCGCGAACGCGACGAGCAAGCTGTAAGGCGCGAAAATAATTATCAAATGGCGAATTCCCCAAACCGAATACGGCAGCAGCCAGCTTGCGACAAAGGCGACTACGACCGGAACGAGGACGAAAATTGCGAGCAAACGGAAAACGAAATTCTCTTTTTCGACGAAAAGCGAAAAAATCATAGCGCTAATGCAGATAAAGGCAAAAGGCAGCGAAATTAAAAACAAATTTGGCGCTTCCAAATTGTTTTGCTGGTAATAAAACGGTTCGTGGAGCGAGAAAACGAAGGACAAAAGTTTTGCCAAAGTCGGTTTTGCCGCCCAGCCGATGTTTTGTTTCAAACCTGCATTTGCCTGCGCCGCTTTGACGACGGCAAAAGCCCATGGCGCAAAACAAATCGCCAAAAACAAAAATCCAGCAACAAAACGCTTTAAAAATTCCCGCCGCCACAGCAAAATCGCCGAAAGCTCGGAAACGACAACGAGCCAGCCGAAATAATGCGTGTAAATGAGCAGCAAATTGACGAAAAACAGCCAGAAAAAAGTTGATTTGCGAGTCGTGTTCAAAAAACGGACGAACAGCCAGATTGAAAAAAGCGACAGGCAAAACAAAACGCTGTACATCCGAACTTCCTGTGAATATTTGACCAACAGACCGTTGACGGCGAGAAGCGTAATTGTCGTGATCTTTTCCGTTGCCGAAAATTTCAGCTCGCGGCACAGCAAAAGGAGCGGAACGAGCGCTAGAATCGAAAAGAAAACCGGAAAAAGCCTGAGCCATAAAAGAGATTCGCCGCCCGCCAAAATCCAAAATTTCAGCCAAATGTAAAAAAGCGGAGGATGAATCAAATCCTGCACGACAAAATCCAGCAAAGCATTCGGCGGATGATGATTAGCGGCGTGAACGCTGAAAATCTCGTCAAACCAAAGGCACGAATCGGTCAAGCCCCAAAAACGCATGGCGACATAAAGAGCGACGGCAAAAAAGAGACCGAATTGGGAAAAGAATTTATTGTTTTTATCGAAAGGCATTGAATCGAAATTTGCTCTTAAAATTTAACTTAAAATTCAATTTGTGTTAGCATTTTTTTGTAATCTTTCCCGCTTTTTTTCAAAAATGCTGTTTACGCACACGACATTTCCAATCAGTTTTCGTTCGTTTATGAAACGCACGCCGGTGGTTGTGCGCCCAAGTTTGTTTGTCGGGTAGTTCGGTTTTCTTCAATCGTTTTTGCCGCTGCGGTTTCTTAGCGAAACCGTAAATTCGTCAATCAATTGTTTTCAATTTAAAAGGAGAAAAACTATGTCAGCACCAATGCTTGAAACTCAAAAACCGATTATCAAAACCGAGCTGCCCGGACCGAAAGCTCAAGAAATTATCGCCGCAGACCACGAATTTGTCACGCCGTCCTATCCGCGCCCGGATTATAAATTAGTCGTCGAAAAAGGCGAAGGCGTTTGGATTACCGACGTTGACGGCAACGTCTTTTTGGATTGCAACGCCGGAGTCGCCGTTTGCAACACGGGACATTGCCACCCGGAAATCGTGCGCGCCGTGCAGGAACAAACCGCTCAACTGATGCATATGTGCGGAACCGATTATTATTACCGTCATATGCCCGCGCTCGGCAAAAAACTGGACGAAATCACGCCCGTACCGAGTCCCACTAAAACGCATTTCGCCAATTCCGGCGCTGAAGCGATTGAAACCGCTTTAAAACTGGCGATGTATCACACGGGAAGGCAGAAATTCATTTCGTTTTTCGGCTCTTTTCACGGCAGAACGTTGGGCGCGCTGTCACTAACTTCGTCGAAAGTCGCGCAGCGGCGCGGTTTTATGCGTCAGGCTTTGGACGTGGTTCACGTTCCGTATCCGAATAAACTGCGCTCGCCGTTTGCCGGAGCGACCGACGAAGAATCGGCGTCGAAAGCCACGTTAAATTTTATCGAAAACACGCTTTTTAAAGCCACAACGCCGCCCGAAGAAGTCGCGGCAATCGTCTTTGAAGTTGTGCAGGGCGAAGGCGGCTATGTTCCCGCGCCAGCTCATTTTGTTAAAGAAATTCGCCGGATTTGCGACGAAAACGGAATTTTGCTGATTGTTGATGAAGTGCAATCGGGCTTCGGGCGAACGGGCAAAATGTTTGCGTCCGACCATTATGGTTTAAAACCCGACATTATGACGCTCGCCAAAGGAATCGGTTCGGGCTTGCCGATTGGCGCTTGCGTCGCGCGAGCCGACATTATGAATTGGGGCAAAGGCGCGCACGCTTCGACGTTCGGCGGAAATCCCGTTTGCATCGCTTCCGCGCTGAAAACAATCGAGCTGCTCGAAAATGGTCTGGTTGAAAATTCGGCGCGAGTCGGTGAATATCTGCAAAACGGTCTGGGGCAATTGATGCAAAAATACGATTGCATTGGCGACGTGCGGGGGCTTGGGTTGATGATCGGAGTGGAATTTGTCGAATCGAAAAACTCGATGACGCCCGCGCCGGAACTGCGCGACCGCATCGAAATGGAATGTTTTAATCGCGGTTTAATTATTCTGGGCTGCGGCATTTCGACCATTCGTTTTTCGCCGCCGCTCGTTTTGACCGAAGAAAACGCCGACGTTGCAGTCGAAATCTTCGATGCCGCGATTGAAGCCGCGCTTGGATAAGCGCCGCTAAATTTTACTTTCGATGAAACCGCAAATCTCCTCTTTTCTTGATTTGCGGTTTCATTTTGATCGAATTTCAGGTATACTACTCTTCTTCCCACACGAAAAACTCAATATCCTTATTAATAGAATGCTTGCACTCAAAAATAAATTAATCTTTAGCCTCAAATTAATGTGTCTTGCCGCTCTGATTTTTGTCGCAGCAGCCAAGGCATCGGCGCAAACCGGTTTTTCAGACCCGAACATTGATTACACCGTCCATGAAATTCTCTTGCTGCCGGACGGAAAAATATTGATTTCCGGCGATTTCAACAATGTCGGCGGTCAACCGCGCTCAAAAGTCGCCCGGCTAAACTCGGACGGAACGCTGGACGCTTCTTTTCAAACCCCGGACATCGCCGGACTAGGAACGAATGACGACGTTTTCGCTCTGGGACGGCAGCCGGACGGAAAAATTTTGATCGGCGGGTATTTTACGAGCGTTGGCGGCGTCGCGCGCAACGCGCTGGCGCGGCTTAATGCGGACGGCTCTCTCGACGCGAGCTTTGCGCCGAGCGTCAATGGCACCGTGACCGAAATTGCTTTGCAGCCGGACGGTAAAATCGTCATCGCCGGTTATTTCACTTCGGTCGGCGGTCAGACTCGCAATCGTCTGGCTCGTTTAAATCAGGACGGTTCGCTCGACGCGAGCTTTCAAGACCCGAATATCAATGATTCGATCAGCGTCGTCGGTTTACAATCGCTCGGCAGAATTTTGATCGGCGGGCGTTTTACGTCGGTCGGCGGGCAATCGCGCGCGAATCTCGCCAGACTTTTTTCCGACGGCTCGCTCGATGCAAGTTTTAATCCGGCAATTGACGGAGAAATTTCCGATTTTGATTTTCAGCCCGACGGAAAAATTTTAATCGCCGGTTTTCTGAAAACGGTCAACGGCGTTGAGCGGACAAGAGTCGCGCGATTGAACGCGGACGGAACGCTCGATCAGACTTTTCAAAATCCGAACATCGCGGCGGGCAGTTTTTTGAGGACGGTTGCGGCGCAGGCGGACGGCAAAGTAATCATCGGCGGCGAATTTTCCAACATCAACGGAACCGAACGCAGGAATTTGGCGAGACTGAATTCGGACGGAACGCTCGATTCGACTTTTTCCGACATCAACGCCAACTATCGCGGCGATTTTTCCTCGGTTCACTCAATCGTCGTTCAGCCTGATGAAAAAATTCTCATCGGCGGCTATTTTACCACCATCGGCGGAAGACCTCGTAAAATGGTCGTCCGGCTGAATCGCGGCGGAACGCTCGATTTGCCGCCCGCGCAAACATTTACCGTCACGAAAACAGAAGACACGAATGACAACGTTTGCAACAGCGATTGCAGCTTGCGCGAAGCGGTCGCGGCGGCGAACGCAAACGAAGAAGGCGGTTTCATTACCTTTGCTCCGGACGTTTTCGCAAATGGGAACACAATCGTTTTAACCGGCGGTCAATTGCTGATCGGAGCGAACAGGCGAATCTCAATCAAAGGACAAGGAACCGGAACAAATACGGTGGCAATTTCGGGGAATAGAGCCAGTCGTATTTTTGAAATCTCGCGCGATGCCGAAATGACAATCGAAAACCTCGTGCTGGTACAGGGAACTGAAAGCGGAGCGGATGGCGGCGCAATATACATTGCCGCTAACGGGACGACGACTTCGCTTGCTTTAACGAACGTCGGCATCCACCAATGTCAGGCTCTGGCGGGCGGCGGGCTTTATTCCGCCGGTTCGGCGACCGTTTTAATCAATAACTCGACTTTCGCGGCAAATACGGCGACGTATAATTATGGCGGAGGCGCAATTTATTTCACCAGCGGAACTTTGACCATTTCAAATTCGGCGATCTACAACAACTCCGCAACCTTTAGCAACGGCACGGGCGGCGGTTTAAACATCGGCGGCGGAACCGTTTTTAATTTGATTAACTCGACAGTCAACGGAAATGTCGCGCGGCTGATCGCCGGCGGCATCGGCAACGCCGGAAACACGACGATCACCAATTCGACGATCTCCGCAAACCGGACTGAAACCGGCAGCGGAGGCGGAATTTACAGTTCAAACGGAGTTTTACGGCTGAATAATTCGACAATCAGCAACAACACCGCCGCCGGTCTTTCAAACAGCAGCGGCGGCGGAATAGTCAATTATTCCAGCGCAATACTAACCAACACGACCGTCAACAACAATTCGGCGGCGCTCGGCGGCGGCATTTTTAACCAGGGCGTTCTCGAAGCGAACGGCTCAACCGTCGTCACAAACAACGCCCTTAACGGCGGAGGCGGCGGAATCTATAACAATTACAACGGAGGAACGAGTCCGTCGCGCGTGATAATGTCGAATTCGATTATCGGCGGCAACACGTCGAGCAGTTCCGGCGGCGGCATCTACAATCGCAGCCTGTTTGTCATTGGTTTTTCAAACGTCCGCGACAATTTTGCGACAAACGGAGGCGGTGGCGGAGCGTTTAACGCGTTTCTCGGCGTCGGCGCTCCGAATTTGCAGATTTCAAATTCGACCTTCAGCGGAAACCGAACAAACGGCACGGGCGGAGCAATTTTAAATCAAGCCGGAATTGTCGTTTTAGGCAATTCGACTCTGAGCGGCAATATGGCGCGCGGCGTCGGCGGCGCGATCAACACCAACAACAGCGGCGCGAACGGCAACAACAACTTCATCAATTTAATAAACGCGACGATTGCTTTTAACTCTTCAAATACGGGCGCGGGCGGAATTTCCAATTCCGGCAGCACTGTTAACGCGCGAAATACGATTATTGCCCGCAACACCGGCGGTAATTCGCCCGGTTTTAATGATTTCGCCGGAACACTCACTTCGGAAGGTTATAACCTGCTCGGCACAACAACAAACACGACAATTACCGGCACAACGACCGGAAATCTGCTGAACGTTGATCCGATGCTCGCACCGCTCGCCGACAACGGCGGGTTGACGGCGACGCACGCGCTGCGCCCGTCGAGTCCGGCAATAGACGCCGCCGCGAGCGTTAATGAGGTGAACGCCGATCAGCGCGGATTGCCGCGCCCGTTCGATTTCCCTGCGATTACCAACGCACAGGGCGGCAATGCTTCCGACATCGGCGCTTTTGAACGTCAGAGCGACGACCGGGCAATCCGCTCGAAGGCTTTTGATTTCGATGGCGACGGACGAGCCGACATTTCCGTTTTCCGAACAAACACCTGGTACGTTCAAGGCTCGCAAGCCGGATTCACCGCAATGCAATGGGGCGCAGTGGGCGACGTAATCGTTCCGGCTGACTACGACGGCGACGGGAAAACGGATTTCGCCGTTTTCCGTCCCGCGACCGGCTTTTGGTACATTTCGAACAGCTCGAACAATCAATTTACGGCAATTTATTTCGGCAAAGCGGGCGATTTGCCCCGCCCCACAGATTTCGACGGCGACGGGCGAGCCGACATAGTCGTTTTCCGCCCGTCAGACGGAACGTGGTATCGGCAAAACAGCTCGAACAATCAATTTTCAGCCGTCCAGTTCGGTACGAACGGCGATGTTCCGGTAATAGCTGATTTCGACGGCGATAACAAACCCGATCTGACCGTTTTTCGACAGGGTTATTGGTATTATCTGACCAGCAGCGACAACCAATTCAAAGCCGTTCAATTCGGCACAACCGGCGACAAACCGGCGGTCGGAGATTTCGACGGCGACGGCAAAACGGACATCTCGGTTTTCCGCCCTTCGAACGGTTACTGGTATCGGCGCAACAGCTCGAATAATCTATATGTCCCTTTACCTTTCGGCAATGCGGAAGACATTCCGACGCCAGCCGATTACGACGGCGACGGCAAAACGGACGTTTCCGTTTTTCGCCCTTCGACGGGCGGCTGGTATCGGATAAACAGCGCCACTAATGCTTTTTACGGCGAACAATTCGGCGTGAGCGCAGACCAGCCCGCTCCGGCGGCATTCAATCAGTAAAACAAAATCTTTATGCAGCAGCAATGGAAAATGCCCAAATGGATGGAGCGATACCGCGAGTTGATTAGAACGCGCGGGAATCGCACGGTCGAGGAAGTAATGAGCGATGCTGCGGGCGATATGAACAGCCCGCACGCCGAGCTGCGCGAGCGTTCAATGTCGAATTACGCCGTCGCCGCGCAAATCAATCTGCTCAATGACCTTTATCAGAGAGGTTTGTTGACCAAAGACGAATAAAAATCGAAATAATTTGGGATTTGGAAAAACAATCACCGCCTTTATAAATTGGCGGCGATTGTTTTTTCTGTTATTTTCCAGATGTTTTATTTATAATCGGCGGCGGATTAAAAGTCTTGCAGGTTTAGTTTTATGAAAATTCCAAGCCGCGCCATTTTTGCTTTTTCGCTTGCCATTCTTTTTTGTTTCAACGCCTTCGCGCAGCAAACCGCCGACGCTTTCTACAAACAAGGCGTCCAGCAGCTTAAAACGCATAAATACGACGCGGCGATTACGTCTTTTACCGAAGCGATCAAGCTTAATCCCGCATATCTCGAAGCGTATCTCGAACGCAGCAAAGCCCGCGAAAACAATCAGCGCGATCTCGAAGGCGCTTTCGCCGACGTTGAAAAAGTGATTGAACTGAATCCATCACACGGCGAAGCATATTATCGTCGCGCCCTAATTCGTAACGCCCAGATCATCAAACGAAAAGAAGCGTCAAATGAAATTGTCGAGGCGACTTTTCGGAAAATGCTCGCCGATTTTGATTTGGCAATCGGTTACGGTTACAAAACAAAATACGCTTTCACTAGCCGCGCCGCGCTTAAATGTCGCGATCTTGATGATTGCAAAGGCGCAGTAGCCGATTATGACGCGGCAATCACGCTTGACCCAAATGATTTTTATCTTTACCTCAACCGAAGCAACACCAAACGCCGTTTAAGAGATTATGTTGGAGCCATGATGGATTTGCGCGAAATCATCAGCCGTTATTACACAAATCAATCGCCCAATCTCGGTGAAAAGCAAAAGAAGATTCTCGCCGAGAATCGCGGGGCTGTTTCTATAGCGTTGTTAAATTTGAGTTCGGATTTATTGATGGAAGAATCGCACGAGCAGGCGCTCGGAGCCATAAATCAATCGCTGGAGCTTTATCCTGAAAACGCTTCGGCTTACGATGCGCGCGGTCGTTACAAAACAATTTTCGGCGATTTGGACGAAGCAATTGCCGATTATGACCGGGCTATCGAGCTTCGCCAAAACAACGGCATAGCTTTTCTGGGACGCGGCATCGCGCTCGCTTTGCAAGGCAAAACAGCGGAAGCGCAAAAGAGCTTTGACAAAGGCTTTGAGATTTTGCCGCATCTAAAAAATCAATATTCCAACCGCCTCGAACTCGTTCGACGGCAGCGCGAACAGAAGAAAATCAAAGTAGAATTGCCCGAATGAAGCTTCTTTCAGTAAATGTGGGAAAACCGCGCTCGGTCGCGCATAACGGAAAGCGCGTCAGAACGGGCATTTTCAAATCTGCGGTCGAAGGTCGTGTAAAAGTCAACGAGCTAAATCTCGAAGGCGACAAGCAAGCCGATTTGCGCTATCACGGCGGCTGGTCAAAAGCCGTTTACGCCTACCCACATGAACATTACGATTTCTGGCGCGCGACGTTGCCCGCGCTCGATTATCCGTTCGGCGCGTTCGGCGAAAATCTTTCGACAGCGGGAATTCTGGAAGATGAAATCTACATCGGCGATAAGCTGGAAATCGGAAGCGCGCGGTTCATCGTCACCGAGCCGCGTTTTCCCTGCTACAAACTTGGAATCCGATTCGATTTGCCCGAAATTGTTTTAAGTTTTTATCTAAGCGGGCGTTACGGATTTTACCTGGCAATCGAAAAACAAGGGGAAATCGAAGCGGGCGAAAAGATTGAAATTGTTCACCGCGACGAAAACCGAGTTTCAATCGGCGACATCATCCGGCTGAAAAACGATTTGTCGAAAGATAAAGATTTAATCAATCGCGCTCTGCAAGTTGATGCGCTGCCCGAAGATTTGAAGCGGCGTTTGCGTGGAAAATTGAAAAAGATTGAATAAAATTTTGGTACTCGCGTTTTTTTGACACCAAAGCGGAGATAAAAGCGGGGATAAGGCTTCGGCAATTCAATAAAAGTAAATACTCGCGGCAGGAGTCGAACCTGCGACCTCTTCCTTCGGAGGGAAGCGTTCTATCCACTGAACTACGCGAGCAGCCAGTTTCTGATTTTAAATTTTAGTTCTCGTGTTGTCTAGTTTTGAGATGGTTATCAGTGATTTGGAAACCGCAAACGCAACCAACGAAATTTGTGTAATGCGGATAAAAACGATATAACGAAACTGTTATTTGATTGAGAATTGTTTTCGCCAAATTATGAGCGATCCGTTAGACATAATTTATAATGCCTGCGACCCGTTTTTGCCCGCGCTTCCAGAATATTACTGCGATTGCAAAGAAGCGCGAGGCGGCGATGCTTTTGCAAAAAACGTTTTTCAGCATCTTAGGCGTTCCAATCCTGAACAAACTAAGAATGGCGAAAGCGGGCAATATCGCCATTGCTTGTTTTCCGGGCATATCGGCAGCGGTAAATCATCAGAGCTAAAACATCTGGAAAAAAAGCTTGTAGAAAACGTTATTTCCAACACCAAATATTATCCGGTTTATGTTGACGTTTTTGACTATCTAGACGTTAATGACGTTTCTATAACGGATATTCTTCTCGCTATCGTAACCGAATTAGCCGAAACACTGCGCGAGCAATATGAAGTCGAATTGAACGACACTTATTTTCGACGCCGTTTTGATGAGCTTAAAAAATATTTATTAAGCGATGTTGAAATCAATGAAGGCGATTTGACTTTAGGCTTTGCTAAATTAAAAGTTCAGAGATTAAAACAAGACCCGACCGCTCGCGAGAAAATTCGGGAGGCTCTTAAACCGAGAATTCCGACAATTCTTGAAGAAATAAATCTGCTTTTTGAACAAGCCCGCCTCGAAATCCGAAAAAAAAGCGGCGAAACGTCCTTTAAAAATTCCGACATTATTGTTCTCCTCGACAATCTGGAAAAGATTCAGAAAGTTGATGACGCCTCAGTCGGTTTTGAGTCGTCCAAAAGATTGTTTATTGATTATTACTCGCAATTAACGAGCTTGCGCGCTCACATTGTTTTCACAACACCTTTGGATTTGGTGCGTTCGCCTATTGCGCCGAAGCTGCGCGAACATTACAGCGAGCCGTTTGTTTTGCCGATGGTCAAAACATTTTACCGCGCTGACCGTGAAAAGCCTTTTGAAGCCGGAATTGATTCTCTCAAAACAATTTTGAAAAAACGGCTTGGCGACATTCCGCTTGAAGATGCTTTTGAAGCAAACGCGCTTGATTTTTTAATTAAATACTGCGGTGGAAGCGTTCGTTATCTGATGTTTTTCGTGCGAGAAGCTGCGGCTTACGCGGACGAGCTGCCGATAACCATTTCCGAAGCCAAAAGCGCGATCAAACAGACTATTCAAACTTTCAGCACCTCGATTCCCGAAGCCCATTGGGATTTGCTGGCGGAATTAGACCTTTCGCCCGACCAAAGATTTCCCAACGACAACCAAGAATACCGAGCAATGCTGGAAAATCTTACCGTGCTTGAATATATCAACGGCGGCGACGAAGATATTTGGGAAGAAGTCGCGCCGTGGTACGCTGTCAATCCGATTGTCCGAGAGCTGCGCGAGTTCAAAACGGCGCGCGAGCGAATCAAACACTCCGACAGCCGCATCACAATGTAAAACAAATTGGAAACCGAAGTTTTAACAACCGAAGAAAACGCTTTTGACGAATTGGATTTCGACGAATCGGTCGAGCTTCGTGCGCTAGTGCGCTCGCTCAAACGCGCCCGAAACTTCGCACTGCTTTTCGCTCGCTGCAATCAACGCCCGCAACAACGAGAGTTAATCGAACAAATCAAAAACGAGCTTCCCGACAAAAACATCGAAATCGTCTATTTCGAGAACGAGATTTCTCATTTTTTGGACGAGCTAAAAGTGCGTTTGGAAGGCAAAACGCCGGATGCAGTTTTTGTTTACGGCTTGGAAAACTCGCTCGGAAATTCAGCGACAGCGGATAAAACACGGTTTGTTTTGAGTCTCAATGTATCACGCAACAATTTTCCGCAGGTCATTAATTGTCCGATTGTTTTTTGGCTGCCCGATTACGGAATTAAGGCATTTGCAAACGGCGCGCCTGATTTTTTCTCGGTTCGTTCTGGCGTTTATTTCTTTAATACGAAAGAAAACCTCACAGAAAACCAAATTAAAATTCTAACTTCTGGCGATTATTATGAGTCTGCCACTCTTGCCTTTAATGAAAGAGAAGAAAGAATTTCACATATCCAAAACCTTCTCTTGGATTATAAATCCATTCCTAAAAATGAGTATGATACATCAATTGAAAATCAGCTAAAACTCAAACTTGTCCAACTTTTTTTTATTTCAGCACAATATGATAAGGCAATAGAAATTAGTAAATCACTTCTCGCTAAGGCAAAAGAAACAAATGATTTAAACTTAGAAGCTGAAATGCTAAATGACCTTGCAACCCTTTATCAATCACAAAACAAATATGAAAAAGCCAAACCTTTATACAAAAAAGCATTACAAATTAGGAAGCAAATCCTAGGAGAGGATCATCCCGAAACGGCAAATACCTACAACAACCTTGCTGTTCTTTTATTTTCGCAAAGAAAATATAAAGAGGCTGAGCCTTTATTGAAAAAGGCATTACAAATTCGCGAAGAGGTTTTAGGAAAGAATCATCCTGATACAGCAACTAGCTATAATAATCTGGCTTCTTTTAATGAAGAATCACAAAGAAAATATAAAGAAGCTGAATCTTTATTCAGAAAAGCGTTACAAATTCGCGAAAAGGTTTTAGGAAAGAATCATCCCGAAACAGCAGCTAGCTACAACAATCTTGCTGGACTTTATCTTTTACAAGGCAAAAGTAAAGAAGCTGAATCTTTATTTAAAAAAGCCTTGCAGATTTGTGAAAAAGTTCTAGGAAAAGAGCATCCAACCACAAATAAAATGCGAAGGAATCTCGCGAATATAAAAGAGGATATGAAAACATTGAAGTAGAACGCGAAGTCACAAGTTCCAAACAATGCCTCGCTAGCTTTTACCATTTTACTGCAAATATTTTTCACCAAACATCACGCCGCGATTTAAAATTCCAGCCGGATCAAAGGCGCGTTTGATTGCCGCCATTTCGTTGAGATAACGCTCGCCAAACATCACTTCGAGATAATGCCGTTTTAATTTTCCGATGCCGTGTTCAGCCGAAATTGTGCCGCCGATGATGCAGGTGCGGGCGACGAAACGACCGTAAATGTGTTTTGCTTTGACGGCTTCTTCGGCGTTGCGCGGGAGAATGTTGACGTGGACGTGGTTGTCGCCGATGTGTCCGAAAATGACGTAGTTTAAACCGGACTTCTGTAAAGTTTCCTGATAAAACTTTAATTGTCCGGCAAATTCGCGGTCGGGCACAGCCATATCTGTCGAGACTTTGCGCTGTTTGTGGCGGACAATCCATTCGTTGACGGCGACCGGCAAAGCGTGGCGGAAATCGCGCATATTTTTCAAGTCCGTTTCGTTTGTCGCGAACCACGAAGTTTCGGTTTCGGCGTTGTGTTTTTCCAGCAATTCAAACCATTGCTGCATCAAATCGTCTTCGGTTTCCGCCGTGACTTCCTGCTCAAAAAATATTGCGCCGTCTATATTTTCCGGCACGAGCGGAAATTTCGCCCGAATAAAATCGAGCGCGTTGCGGTCGAAATACTCCAAAAGGCTCGCATCGAGCCGTTCGTTGTTCGTTGTTCGTTGTTCGTTGTTTCTGGCGGCAAACGAGATTTCGCGCGCTTCATTAACAAAATTTAAAAGGTCAGTTTCGCTTTTGAAGAAAACGATTCCGCTCAAAACGGCTTCAGGTTTGGCAAGCAGGCGGGTTTCGATTTCGGTAACGACTCCGAGCGTGCCTTCGCTGCCGATGAATAAATCAATCGCATCCATTCCCGGTTTGTAAAAATAACCGCTTGCGTGTTTGCGCGTGTCGGGCATTTGATAAGTCGGGAGATTGATGATTAAAACTTCGCCGCAAGCGGAAACCGGAATTCGCAGTTTATTATTTTTGTCCGCGAAAACCTCGCCGCGCCGGAGATGAACCGTTTCGCCGGTTGGCAAAACGATTTCGAGTCGCTCTACGAATTCGCGCGTCGCGCCGTATTTAAAGCTGCGAGCGCCGGAGGCGTTTGTCGCAATTGTGCCGCCCATTTGACAGCTCCATTCGGTCGGGTCAGGCGGATAAAACAAACCGCGAGCGGCGGCGGCTTTTTGATATTCGTCGAGCGAAACCGCGGGCTGCACGACGCCGTAACCGCCGCCCGTCATCCATTTAGCGATTTCTTTGATCTGATTGAGCTTGTCCAGAGCAATTACGACGCCGCCGAAAGGGACTCGACCGCCGACGATTCCCGTTCCCGCGCCGGAAACGGTGACCGGAGTTTTCGAGGCGGACGCTTCGCGCAAAATTTCGCTGATTTCTTCTCTTGATTCGGGAAAAACAACCGAATTTGCCGCGCCGCCAGCCATATTGCTGGCGTCGGTTAAAAAGCTCTGGATTTCATCCTGATTCGTTTTCGTCAACATAAATTAACCACAGATAAATATAATCCAAAAACGAATCAAAATGCTCAGGCTAATCTTAAATTAGTTTTCAACCATATCTTCACTCCAAAATGACGCCGAAGCGGCTTCGGATTTTCGGTTTGGGTCGGAGCCTTAATAATGAACTTCGCCGGTCGCCGTAATAACATTCGGGGGTATTTTGTAACGCTTGTGAGTTAGAGTTATGATAACGGTCGAACCCAACGGGATGTTGTTAAAATAGTAGTACCCGAACGGATTGGTAACGGCGTGGCGAATTTCACCCGTATCAACAAATCTTAAAACGGCTAAAGCGCCGGGAACGCCGCGGCTGTTGCCTGTTATGGTAACCCGACCTTGAATCGTCACAGCGCCCGCCGGAAAGCTATTCGCCTCAAACGCGCCGATGTCAACCGTGCCTCCGGCGATGCGGTTGTATAAACGCTGGTCTAGCTGTAAAGGCAGATTTGAAACCGGATTGATTGCCAGAGCATTATTTCCGCCGTTAATTGCCGGGCTTCCCGCCATTAAAGCGTGAGTCGGCGTTTGCCCGCCGTTGTTTGCCAAAGGCGAAAGCTGCGGATTAACGCCCAACAAATCGCTCGCAATCCAGCCGATTGGAGTGCCTGAGGCACTCTGAACTAAATTATTTCCCTGCGATGTAAACATCGTGCTGCTCGAACTGGTAACGCCGCCGGCGACAATGGTGTTGCGAATAATCATTGTCGTGTTTTGTTTGTTGAAAATTGAGGGGCGACTGTCCGACGCTCCCGAACCAATTGTCGAGTTCGTCAAAGTTATTGTTCCGCTGTTGAGAATGTCTCTGCCAAGCTCGCCGCCGTTGCCGCTGACGGTGGTGTTGGTCAGTGTCAGCGTTCCGCCGTTGCCGATTCCTCCGCCGCCTTCGGTTTGTTCCTGGGCTAGATTACCGGCAATCGTCGAATCTAAAATGTGCATCGTGCCGCTATTGTAAATTCCCCCGCCGACGCTTGCCGCATTGGCGTAAATATGAAGGTTTGTCAAATAAACCGTTCCGCCTTCATTCAGGATTCCGCCCCCGCGTTCAAAATTATTCGGCGGCAGGAAACCTCCGCCGAAAACCGACATTCCGCTCAATTTGACCGTACTTCCGGCGGCTGAAATTAAAAACACTCTGCTTGTGGGCGGAGTAGTTCCCGAACCGGCTCCGATAGTGAGCAAATGCGCGCCGCTGCCTAAAATTGTAATGCTGCGGTTGATTGTTAATGCCCCCAGAGTCAAAGTAATTGTCTGGGGAGAATTAAAAGGTGGAGTGGCAAACTGCACGACATCGCCCGTCGCTGCGGCGGCAATTGCTTCGCGGAGGCTGCAATCAATATCACACGCGCCATCGTTTGTGTCGGCGGTTTTGTTGACGGTAAAAACTTCGGCTCTAGCTCCGGCGGCGAACAAAATCAAAACCAAACCGGCTATAGTCAGCGCAGAGGAAAAAAAGGCGCGAGTTGACGACATTTCTCAATCTCCTTTTTCGGATAAATCTAAAATTTGGTGAATTATGCGCCTATAGCCGGTTTTTTTCAATAAACATTTCAATTTAGAGCATTAATTGATTGAGCGGCGTTTTGCCTGTTTTCTTTAACGCAAAAAGGCAATCCGTATAGTGGATTGCCTTTTCGTTTGTTGATTGCTGAAAGTAGCGAGATCATATCTCACACATTATTTAAATGGAATCGGAACATCGCCGCTCGTCCCGAATTGACTGCCGGTAAAAGCTCCCGTAAAGCTGCTGAGACTATACCAGGCTCCGTCGCGATAGACCGCTATATCCGCTCGACCATCGCCGTCATAATCAGCCGGAACCGGAGAATCGGTCGAAAGTCCGAACTGAGCGCCGCCGAAACCGCCGTCGGAACTTCGCAAAATGTACCAATTGGCGTTTAAGCCGCCACGGAAAACCGCGACATCAGCACGCCCGTCGCCGTCGTAATCGGCTTGAACCGGACGGTCGCCGTTTTTGCCGAAATAAGCGGCGGCAAATTGTCCGTTCGAGCTGTTTAAGCGATACCAAAAACCGCTCGACGGGCGGAACACCGAAACGTCTCCTTTGCCGTCGCCGTCGTAATCTTCCGGCGTCGGAACATCGCCGTCAGCGCCGAATTGCGAGCCGCCAAAATTGTGGTTGGTTAAATCGAGCGTGTACCAAAATCCGCCATTGGGACGAAAAACCGCAATCTCGGCGCGTCCGTCGCCGGTGTAATCAGCCGGAACCGGAATGTCAGTGGGAAGTCCGAAACCAAAGGCGCGGAAAGCGTTGTTAGAGCTGTTTAAAATATACCAGACGCCAGCGCGGAAAACCGCTATGTCGGCGATTCTATCGCCGTCATAATCTTCGGAAACCGGACGGTCGCCCGCCGAACCGAATCGGACGCCTTGAAAATTGCTCAAACCGCTGTTTAAAAGATACCAACTGCCGCTCGAAGGGCGAAAAACCGAGAAATCGGCTTTGGAATCGCGGTCGAAATCGAATTTCGTTTTGGTCAACTGACGAGTTGGAAGACAACTCGCGCCGCTGGCAACGCTGTAGCTCACCTCGTTGCGCGAAGCCTGACAAAACATCAGCGGCGTTTCGGTCGTGAGCGTCGCGTTCATAATCGTATTGTCGCAGCTTTGAGTCGCGTCAACGTGATTAGCGTTGAAATTATGCCCGAACTCATGCGCCGGAACCGTGTATTTCGCCGTTCCGTAAGGAAATCGTCCGTGTACCCCGTAAGAAACATCCGGTCGGCAAATCGTGTTCATATACGCAGTACCTCGTCCGCGCAGAGCTTCTTTTGACGAAAAGAGATGCGCCGTGTCGCGCGGATAACTGCCGGCGGGATAATTGGAGTTCCAGTAATTTTTAAAAAACTCAAGAACCGTTGATGTGTTTTCCGTCGGATACGGATCGGCGGCTGTCCAAACGTGTTGGAAAGTAACGCTGAACGTTACGCCAAGCTGGTTTTCATAAATGCCTTCGACCACGTTTAAGATGTTTAATATTTCGTTGTTTGCCGCCGCCGCGCCGCCAAGCTCGGTGACAAACTGAAAATCGGCTTCGGTCGCTATTTCCGCAACTCTCACCATTTGCGGCGTCGAAGAAAGAAATTGTTCCGGCTGCGGCAGATAAGTTTTCGCCGCCTCGTCGATTCTATGAGTTAAGGCTTCGCAATCGAGCGGCGTTTGACCCAACAAATCTTCTGCGCGATAAACGATTAAGTCTTTGTCGCCCGCGTTTTGTGAAAACCGTTTGGCGGGTTCGATAAAATAATTAACGCCGCGGCGCACCATTAAGCCTTCGATTTCTTCGTCGGAAATCGTCAAACGCAAACGCGAGTTTTCCTCGCCGACGATTTCGCCTTGAAATGTTTGCGGCTTCGGAGCGGGCAACGCCCGTTTAACTCCGTTCGCGCCGGTTTCTTCGGCACGATAATTGGGCGACAGCAGATTTCGCGGTCTTAGACGAAGCTCCAGATTTTCCGCGCCGGTTTTTATTTTGAGATTTCGGTTGCCGAGAACATCGCGAAAAGCTGTTTGGGGCGCTGTTTGAACCAAATCAAATTTGCGGAATTTCTGATTTAGTTCTGAGGCTAATTGCTGAGGAATCTGTTCGCCGCCGGATTGCGCCAGAGCGCATTGACACAGCGCGAAGACAAGTAGAAATAGGGTAAAACCCTGAGGGAATTTCTTTTGAGCCATTTTTTTTAATAAACTTTTAGGGCAAGTTCTGCCGTTAAGTTTCGACTAATCTTGAGAGTGCGGTGAAGATGTTTTAAAGGCGGGTTGCGCCTAAGAGCAAATTACTCTTTTAACTGATATTTCGTCAATAATTGTTCGTAAATTTTTGTCAATATTTATAGAGAGAAAATAGCGGTTTGTCAAACAGACCGAAAATGTAAAATTTTGATAATTTTTCGTTTATTTTGACGAATGGCTTTTGGAGATTTTTTTTTGAAAAACAATTTCGTGAGTTGGAGCTGGCGACGAATGCCGCGAAAAATGCGGCGATTTTTGGTGCGCTTGACGCAGTCGAGCTTTACGGTTTCCGCCGTCGGCGTTGTTTTCGATTCGGCGCAAAACGTTCTTCTGCTCAAACACTTGATTCGCGCCAATCATTCCGGCTGGGGGCTTCCCGGCGGTTTTATAAATCCGGGCGAGCAGCCGGAAAACGCGCTCAAACGCGAATTGCAGGAAGAGGTCGGAATCGAAATAACCGACTTGCGGCACGTCAAAACGCGCACAATCGGAAGCCACGTTGAAATAATTTATGTTTGCCGCGCCGAAAACACCGCCGCCAAACCTAAGAAAGGCGAAATCGTTGACGCCGGTTGGTTTCAAATTGACGAGGTTAAAACGGAAATTCTGATAACCGAACGCGAACACATTCGGCTGGCGCTCAAGATTTCTGAAAAACCGCAAAATTGAGTTATGCTTTTCCTTAGCAATTTTAAAGTTTTTATTTTAAGGAGGACGAATGGTTAATTTGATACCGACATCAGAATCGGTGATGGAAATATTGGAAAAAACAGGAGCTTATCGAAAAGGGCATTTTGTTTACCCGTCGGGCAAACATGCCGGGCATTATTTTCAAATGCCGCTCGCTTTTCGTCATTATGACACGGCGAGAATCTTGGCGGTCGGTTTGAGCCGTCTGTTCCGGCTCGAACGCGATATTTCGAGCCGTCTGCCGAAAATTTCGATTATCAGCCCGAGTCCGGGCGGAATTCCGGTCGCCTTCGGAGTGCGCGAAGCCTTGAGCGCGAACCAGATTTATTGGACAGAGCTGGAAGACGGTAAACGCCAGTTCCGGCAATATATCAAAGAAGGCGAAGTTTATCCGTGTATTCTGGTTGACGACATTATTCGCTCCGGCAGAGCAATGCAGGAAGCCGCCGAACGAGTCAAAGAAATGGGAGCGGAAATAATCGGCTGCGGCGCAATCGTCCGCTTTAAAGACGCGCCGACGCATATCGCCGATATTCCGATTCAATCGCTCGTCGAATTCGATGTGGATTTTTACGAGACCGGAGAAGAGTTGCAAAAAACCGAAAACGTCGGCGCGGACGAAGCCGAGGAAAAAGTACGCTTTTAACAATTACGAATTTCAAATTACGAATTACGAATGAAGGAATTTAATTTTTAGAAAATCAAAATTCGAGTCAATAATTCGTAATTCGTAATTTGAAATTCGTAATTGATTATATCTCGTGTCGGTTGGCGAGAGCCTTGTCCATCGTTACTTCGTCAACGAAATCCAAATCCGAACCGACTGGCATTCCCATTGCGATGCGCGTGGTGCGAACGCCCAAAGGTTTTAACAATCTGGCAACATAGCTTGCCGTCGCTTCGCCTTCGGTGTTCGGATTGGTCGCTAAAATAATTTCCCTGACATCAATCCCGTCGTTATGTTCGGGGTCGAGCCGAGGAATCAAATTTTGCAGCATCAATTCGTCCGGTCCAACGCCGCGAATCGGCGACAGCGAGCCGTGCAAAACGTGATACAAACCTTTGTATGAGCGGGTTTTTTCGACCGCAACAAGGCTGTAAGGCTCTTCGACGACGCAGATCAAAGCGCGGTCGCGTCCCGGCGATGAACAAATCCGGCACGGGTTATCATTGATTTCAGTTAAATTGTTACAAACGTTGCAAAAAGTAATTCGGTCTTTCACATCCCGAATCGCGTCCGCCAGCCGC
>DASVQU010000035.1:0-6484 GCA_036388995.1 Pyrinomonadaceae bacterium
GACCGTCGCCACAACGCAAAACGGCACGATTCCGTTACGTTTGTCGTCTTCAATCGCTTCGCGCAGTTTATCGGGGCGCATCCGAAACTGTTCATCGGTTTCGATTTTTCGCAAGCCTCGCTGTCCCAAACCGAGAGTAATGACGGCTTTGTCAATCGAAGAATGCGCTTGCTCCGAGCAATAAACGCGAAGAAGCGGCAAATCGGCGCGCCCGCTCATTCCTTCTTCGCGGATTCGCAGATTGATGCCTTCGCGGGCGGCGGCGATGGCGTGCATTGATGAAACGGAAGCCGTGTCGTAAATAATTCCGGTGTAGCCCGCGTCGAGTCCCATCATCTGCCGCAGCCAATCGGTCACGACTTCTTCCAATTCGGTCAAAGCGGGCGCGGTGCGCCAGAGCATTCCTTTGGCGTCGAAAGCGGCGGCGAGCATTTCGCCGAAAATGCCGGGCGCGCTCGTCGAAGTCGCAAACAATCCGTGAAAATTCGGATGATTCCAGTTTGTCATCGCGGGCAAAATGAGTTTTTCGACATCTGCGAAAATGTTTTCAAACTGCTCGCCCGTTTCCGGCGCGGATTTTGGCAATTGATTTTTGAGGCTGTTCGGTTCGACTTGCGACAACACGGGCAATTCTTCGATTCGCTCGAAATAATCGGCAATCCAATCAACAATTTCGTAACCGAAACGGCGGAAATCTGCGGCTGACATATCGCCGTGCATATTATTTTTTGATAAAGAATTGTTTTCGCTCATAAATTTTCGCGGTATTTTGCAAACGTTTTATTTCTAAAATGACAAATTTAAACTAAAAACTCGACATTATCGGCAAAATCGGTGTAAGATTCTCAAACTTTGCCGCACTCCTTTGAGAAACAAAAATTAGAGTTTACGCGAAAATAGATTAAATCTGTTTCCGGCGAAAAACGCGAATGGAAAATGTAGCGACCAGCGAAGACGCAACGAAAATTGACCAAAATTCCGGCTTTGTGCGCGGACTCGGATTGCTCGATTCGACGATGATTGTCGCCGGTTCGATGATTGGTTCGGGCATTTTTATTGTTTCCGCAGACATAGCGCGTCAAGTCGGTTCATCCGGCTGGCTGCTGATGGTCTGGATCGTCACAGGGCTTTTGACCGTCGCCGCCGCGCTGTCTTACGGCGAGTTGGCGGCGATGATGCCGAAAGCGGGCGGGCAATATGTTTACCTGCGCGAAAGCTATTCGCCGCTCTGGGGCTTTCTTTACGGCTGGACGCTTTTTCTCGTCATTCAAACCGGGACAATCGCCGCCGTTGCTGTCGCTTTTGCCAGATTTTTGGGCATTTTAGTTCCCGCCGTTTCGCCCGAATCGTATTTGATTCCACCTGTGAATCTGGGTGGCGGTTACGCTTTCAGCCTTTCGACGCAGCAATTAATCGCAATTTTGTTGATAATTTTGCTGACCGTTATCAATATGCAGGGTTTAAAGCTCGGCAAATATATTCAAAACACTTTTACGGTCACAAAGACTCTTGCGCTTGCAGCCTTGATTCTTTTGGGACTTTTCATCGGCGGGCAAGCCGGGATTTTTTCGGCAAATTTTGCCAACGCCTGGACGCCGACGAATGTAGCGGAAGTCGCGCCCGGCGTTTCAGCCGCGAACGGTTTGTACGGGCTTTTTATTGCTTTCTGCGTCGCGCAGGTCGGCTCGCTTTTCTCGTCCGACGCCTGGAACAACATCACTTTTACGGCGGGCGAAGTCAAAGACCCGCAAAAAAACATTCCGTTGTCGCTGGCTTTGGGAACGGGTTTGGTAATCGGTTTGTACATTCTGGCAAACGTCGCTTATCTATCAACTCTCAGCTTGCAGCAAATCCAAACTGCGCCGGAAGACCGCGTCGGAACGCTCGCCTTGCAGCAGATTTTCGGCGCAGGCGGCGCGGTGATAATGGCTGTCGCAATCATTATTTCGACCTTTGGCTGCAACAACGGTTTGATTCTGGCTGGCGCGCGGGTTTATTACGCGATGGCGAAGGACAATCTGTTTTTCAAAGCGACCGAAAAACTCAACAAAAATCACGTTCCGGCGACCGCGCTCATTTTGCAGTGCATCTGGACTTGCCTGCTCGTTTTGCCGCGAACGGTTTCGACCGACGCGGCAGGCAAAACGACTTACGGCAATTTGTACGGAACGCTGCTCGATTACGTCGTTTTCGCGGTTTTGATTTTTTACATTTTGACGATTATCGGTTTATTCATCTTGAGACGAAAGCGCCCCGATGTTCCGCGTCCGTATCGCGCTTTTGGTTATCCGGTTGTTCCGGCGCTTTATATCGTCGCGGCAACGATTATTTGTTTGGTTCTTTTATTTTATAAACCGGCGACATCGCTACCCGGACTCGCTATCGTGCTGACAGGCGTTCCGGTTTATTTTATTTGGCGGAGTCTGGCAAAACCGCTGGAAGTGACGGTTGATTCTTAGTCGAATGTTAAATCAGATCTTAAGATTAATAAAACGAGTTGCATTTAGCCGCGCGGGACAAATACTGTTTGCTGCTCATTCGCTTCTCGTTATTTATGAGTATTACGAAAGATCTTTCTCAACCATACCGTATCACTTTACTTATGAATCTATTTTGCATAAAACATTGGTGCTGATTAATCTCCCGAATTTATTAATCAGTATTGTTTTGACTACTCCGTTTTCATACGTAAATTCTCCTTTACATCATTTCTGGTGGGCTAATTGGATTACACTTGCAATCCTTTTTGTTTGTGCGTCTGCACAATGGCTTTTGGTAGGATATTGGATTGAATTTTTATATCGTAAATTTCAACCCAAAATAATGGCTTGATGATTAAAAGCCATTTTGTTACTCAGCAATTTTAAGAGTTCAGTAAATTATTTGGAGGTTTGAATGTCACTTTTTGCAACCAAGTCAATTGACAAAATCGTTGCCGAAGCTCAGGAAACCGGCGAGCATACATTAAAGAAAACGTTAAGCGGGCTGGACTTAACGATGCTCGGAATCGGCGCGATCATCGGCACGGGAATTTTTGTTCTCACCGGACAAGCCGCCGGAAAACACGCCGGTCCGGCGGTCATTATTTCGATGATTCTGGCGGGAATCGTCAGCGCATTTGCCGCTCTGTGTTACTCGGAATTTGCCGCCAGCATTCCGATTTCCGGTTCGGCTTACGCTTACGGCTACGGCACGCTCGGCGAATTTGTCGCGTGGATTATCGGCTGGGATTTGATTCTCGAATACGCATTCGGCGCGGCGACCGTAGCGGTCGGATGGTCGGGTTACGTAGTCAGTCTTTTCAGAGACACGCTGGGGATAAATTTCCCACTCGCCTTGAGCGCGCCGCCCGGAACTGCAATAAAGCTCGCCGACGGCACGACGGCGACAGGGATTTTTAACTTACCCGCATTTTTGATTTCGGTAGCCGTGACTTTGCTCCTGATCAAAGGAATCAAAGAATCAGCCAGCTTTAACTCGCTGATTGTAATCGTCAAGATTCTGGTTGTGGTGTTATTCATCATCGCCGGAATCGGTTACGTCACCCCAAGCAACATCGGAGTTGGCTGTACGGTTGGAGCACCAGATTGCGCGCCGTTTATGCCGTTCGGCTTTAGCGGAGTTGTCACCGGAGCGGCGGTTATCTTTTTCGCCTATATCGGTTTCGACGCGGTTTCGACCGCCGCTCAGGAAGCCAGAAATCCGCAGCGCGATATGCCGATTGGAATTCTAGGCTCGCTGGCGATTTGTACCGTTCTTTATATTTTGGTCGCCGGAATCATGGTCGGATTGGTTGATTACAGATTGTTGACCAACGCCGCCGCCCCGATTGCCGTCGCGATTGACGCCGCGCTGCAAAGAGCGCAGGGAACGACGATGGGAACGATTCTTCAAGTGTTCCCGACGATTATCAAAGTCGGCGCAGTTCTCGGACTCAGCTCGACGATGGTCGTGATGGTGATGGGACAGCCGCGCGTTTTCTATTCGATGTCGAAAGACGGTTTGCTTCCCGCCTGGGCGGCAAAAATTCACCCGCGCTATCAAACGCCGCACATCACAACCGCCATTACCGGCGCGATTGTGGCGATTCTTGCGGGCTTTGTGCCGATCAGCTTACTAGGCGAATTGGTCAGCATCGGAACGCTCTTCGCGTTCGTCATCGTCGGAACCGGCATTATCATTTTGCGGTCTTCAAATCCGAATTTGAATCGCCCGTTCCGCGTGCCGCTTTCGCCGTTTATTCCGATTGCCACAGTCGTTTCGGCGGCTTATCTGATGAACAGTCTGCCGCTCGACACATGGCTGCGTTTGATTGTCTGGATGTCAATCGGCTTGGTTATTTATTTTGCGTACAGTTATTCGCACAGTAATCTCGCAACCGTAACCGACCTTGAATCGGAAGAGGACGCTCCCGGAAATTACGTGCCGCCGTTCAGCGCCATGCTGGCGATTATTTTGGCTATCGCTTTGACGCTTTATCAAGTTCCGTTCTTGATGAATTTGTCTTCCGAAGCCGTACCGATTAATCTTATCGTCCGTCTTTTCGCTTGGCTCATCACGGGCGTTTTGGTCGCGGTGTTGATGTACGGCAAAAAGAACCGCAGCGGAACCGGGCGCACCAAACAAACCCAGATGACCGGCTTATTATTGTCAGTCATCAATTTGTTGATTTGGGCTGGCGTAACTTACTGGCTTTTGGCGCTTCATCCTGAGCTGCACGCTAAATAGATTTCGCGTTCATTCGGTAAAACTAAACCTTAAATCGCGGCTTTCGGAGTGGCAAAACTGCTGCGCCGGAAGCCGCGTTTGATTTAGCAACTGTCGGAACCGGGAGCGGTAGCGACCGGGTGATTGTAACAGCTTACCCAGTCGCTACCGCTCCCGGTTCCGACATATTGGCAATGAAAGTGGAGAAATCGGAAAAATTTAAAGCCTGGCATCGCTGGCTGATTGTCGCAACTTGCGCTCTTGCCGTCGCTTTTTGTCCCGTTCCCGAAGGCATCAAACGCGAATCCTGGATTTTGCTGGCGATTTTTCTGGCGACGATTGTCGGTTCGATTGCGCGCCCGGTTCCGGCAGGCGCAATGGTTTTAATCGGCGTCGCGGCTTTGCCGATTTTCGGCGCGCTGTCAATCGGCGACGCGCTCAAAGGCTATGCCGATCCGGTCGTCTGGCTCGTTTTAATCGCATTTTTTCTGGCGCGCGGAATGATTAAAACCGGCTTGGGCAGACGCATCGCGCTGCTTTTTGTCAGAGCAATCGGACATACAACTCTGGGACTCGGTTACGCGCTCGCTTTTACGGACGGCGTTTTGTCCTCTGTTGTTCCGTCAAACGGCGCGCGCAACGGCGGAATTGTAATGCCGATTGCGCGTTCGGTCGCCGAAACCTACGACTCGACGCCCGAAGAAAACCCGGAAAAGCTCGGCACGTTTTTGATGAATCTGCTTTATCAATGCGACGTTATTTTCTGCGCCACATTTCTGACCGGACAAGCGTCAAACATCATCATCGCCAGATTCGCCCAGCAAACAGCCGGAATCGAAATCACCTACGCGCGCTGGTTCGTAGGCGCAATTGTTCCCGCTTTGATTTCACTTGCAGTCGTGCCGCTGCTTATTTATCGCTTTTTCCCGCCCGGAATCAAGCACACACCCGCAGCCGCGCAGTTGGCATCGGAAGAACTCGAAAAAATGGGCGCAATGAGCCGCCACGAAACATTAATGCTGCTGACTTTCATCGCCACCGCCGCGCTCTGGATGACAAAAGGCTGGCTGCACAATCTCGACACGACGGTTGTCGCACTGATCGGACTGGTCGGGCTGCTCGTCTCTAAAGTCTTGAACTGGGAAGATTTGATTCAGGAAAAAGCGGCGTGGGAAGTTTTCATCTGGTACGGCGGTCTGGTTAATATGGCTGGCGCGCTGGGCGAAACCGGGCTGACCAAACTTTTCGCCGAACGCGCCGCCGGGCTAACAACCGGCTGGCAATGGTCGGCGGCGCTTGCCGTTTTAGTTTTCGTTTATTTTTATTCGCATTACGCCTTCGCCTCGATAACAGCCCACGTGACGGCAATGTTCATCCCGTTTTTAACCGTTAGCCTGACGGCGGGCGCGCCCGCCGGACTCGCCGTTTTGCTGCTCGCTTATTTCTCGAATCTCAACGCTTCAATCACGCATTACGGCACAACATCCGGCGCGGTTTATTTCGGCACAGGCTACGTCCGACAAGGCAATTGGTGGACAATCGGTTTTCTGGCTTCAATCGCCAACATTCTGATTTGGACAGTTTTCGGACTCGTTTGGTGGAAAATTTTAGGCTGGTGGTAAAAATTACACTGCCGAAAACAAAAATATTTCTCCATACTTTTCGCAGACATTTCTTGTCTTTTACTACGCAAATCTAAACATAAATTCTCTGTTGACTTCTACAACAGATTTGTTGTACAACAAATCTGTTGTAGAAGTCAACAGAGAATTTATGT
>DASVQU010000036.1:0-29682 GCA_036388995.1 Pyrinomonadaceae bacterium
AAAAGCTGAGCAATTTTCTTTTGTTCACCAAGATTCGGAAGCGGGACTTCGGTTTGATTGATTAAAGTTTGGCTGATGTTGGGTTGCGCTCCGCCTTTACTGATTCTTATGTATTCGTACCTATGTTGACGTAAAAACCAAAACAAAAAATCCCGGTCAACTTCAACATCTGGAAAGATTGCACAAACGGCTTGGTTCGTTGTTGCTTCAATATCAAGAATGCCGACCTTACCTGTCGTTGCGCCATACATTGCAATTAACAATGTGCCTTTGGGTAATAATTTCGCCGATGAATTTTTCAAGCCTAATTCGGTTATTGTTTCTTCGGATTTTGAAATAATTCCGTCGTTTAATTCGCCTGATTTTAGCCAAGCAATATTGCCGTTATAAAATTCAGGTTTGTTCCTCAAAGGTGTTCCACCACTTGTTGTCTCTGCAATTTCGGATATTCTCTTGGACGGGTATTTCTCTTGCAAGACTTTGAAAACCGCCATCGCTACAAGCACAGAAGCATCAAGTTTTTTTGAGTAATCGCCAAAACTTACTTTCATATTTGCGCGGCTGTTTCCTGTCTTAATTGGTTTAATAAAGCGTAGCTTTTCGCAAAACTGCTTTCGAGTAATTCAATAATTTCTTGGCTTGTGTGTTCGTGTGACTCTTCTAACTTATTCGGGTTTTTAATATCCAAATCGTAGTTTCGCGCTTTGATTGTTTCGATGTGAACTTTCCAGCAAACTTCGGATTCGGCTCGATTGTTCCACCAATTTTCTATCGGCTTAAACTCTTCGCAGCGAATTGTTTTTGTTTTGCTGTAACTCTTTTGACCTTCGGGCAAACGGTGTTCGTAATACCAAACTTCGCGTGTCGGCTTGCCTTTATCGAAAAACAAAAGATTCGTGGCAACCGTCGCATAAGGCTGGAAAACTGAGTTTGGCAGCCGAATAATCGTGTGCAAATTGCAATCTTCCAAAAGCCGTTGTCGAACTCTTTGCTTCACGCCTTCTCCGGTTAATGAGCCATCCGGCAAAACAATTCCGGCGCGTCCACCCATTTTAAGTAGGTGAATCATTAGGATTAAAAACAAATCCGCGCTTTCCTTTGTCCGGTAATTCTGGGGAAAGTTGGTTTCATTGTTATTGGCGACAATGCCGCCAAAAGGCGGATTAGCCAAAATAACGTCAACCCGGTCTTTTTCTGTGTAGAACATCAAAGGCTGGTCTAGCGCATCGCGGTAAGTGATATTTGGAACTTCAATATCGTGCAGAATTAAATTGGTAGTAGCAAGCAGATAAGGAAGCGGTTTGTACTCCCAACCTATAACATTATCCTGTAATGCTTGGCGTTCTTCGATGTTGTTTGTCTGCCCTCTCAGATGTTCAACCGCGCCGGAAAGAAAACCGCCAGTGCCGCAAGCCGGGTCAAGAACCTTTTCACCTATTTGCGGATTAATAATATCGGTGATGAACTGTGTTATAGCTCGCGGTGTATAAAACTCTCCGCTTTTTCCTGCGCTCTGCAATTCTTTCAGGATGTTTTCGTAAATCTCTCCGAAAGCGTGACGGTCTTTGGCAATGTTAAAATCAACTTCATTAAGTTTGTTGAGAACTTTGCGGATATTGATTCCGCTTTTCATATAGTTGTTATTGCCCTCAAAAACCTCTCGAACAATCAAAGCTCTGCGGTTTCCGGTGCTAACGTCTATATTTCTCAATGCCGGGAATAATTTGCGGTCAACAAATTCCGATAATTCTTCGCCTGTTATTCCCTCATCATTGCCAGCCCAGTTATCCCAATGATATTCGTCTGGAATCGGAGATTTATAATCATCGAACATCATTTCGAGTTCGCGGTCTTTGTCCGAAAAGATTTTGAGAAAAAGCATCCAGCCTAGCTGCTCAACGCGCTGTGCGTCGCCGTTCAAGCCGTTATCCTGCCACATTATTCGGCGGATGCCTTCAATAACACCTGATATATTTGCCATTTTGTTTTATGCGGTTCGATACAATTCCGATTCTAATTCTTTGACAGCTTCGAGGTACTTTTGCTTCCCGCCAAACTGCATAATGATTTCAGTCGGCGAACCAAAATTAGTAATCGGCGGAACTTGTAAAACCTTAATGTTCTTGATTTCCTGAACACCTGCATCAGCATATTTATCAAGAATAGCTTCTAAAACTTGCCGGGTTTGTTCGCCGTACTTTGTAAAGTAATTTCGTTTCTTGACGTTGTTAGCTCGTTCTTTTCTGGTCAAAGGCGGCTGGTCATAAGCGACGTGACAAATCAAATCGAATAAATCAAGCTGTTTATCCACCGAATCAATTAATTCTCCGACCAAAACGCCTTGCTCTTCAAGCTCCTTAATAATTGCCTCTTTGCGTTCCGATTCGTTCCATTTGACGAGAAAATCTTTAAGGGTGGCAAACTTCTCGGTAATTATTTCTTTCGTGTGGTCGGTCAGCTTTTTGGTTATCGGCTTGCCCTGACTGTCAAAATGAAGCTCTCTCGAAATCAACACCGAAACATCAACGCCATTAACTATCACCTTTTCAATTCGGGTGAAATTAGTCGGAACGGTAAAAGGATTTCGGATAGTCGGCGGAACAATTTCAATCTCTTCACCTGTTTCTTCGTCAATAATCGGCGTTTCGTCTGATTCCTCTTCTTCAATGATTGTGGTTAAATCCGTATCCTCTGAAACAGGTTTAACGCGAATCGGGTCGCCGTCAAATTCCTTATCTGCAAACAGGTCTGTGGCATTGCGAAAATCGAGAATGGTAAAAGAGCGTTTATCAAACGCCTCATTGATTCGTGTGCCTCTGCCGATTATTTGCTTGAACTTTGTCATCGAATTGATGTTTGAATCCAGCACAATCAATTTGCAGGTTTGAGCGTCAACGCCTGTTGTCATTAACTCCGAAGTGGTGGCAATAACAGGATAGGTTTCTTCGGGATTGGTGAAGTTTTCCAATTCGCGCTTGCCTTCGTCGTTATCGCCTGTAATCTGCATCACGTATTTGGAATTTGCCGATGCTAAATCAGCATTGGCTTTTACCAACTCGCTCCGCATTCCCTGAGCGTGTTCAATATCACAACAAAACACGATTGATTTGGAGAACCTGCCGATTGATTGCAAAACTTCGCTTATCTTTTCGGCAACGAGTTTTCGACGCTCTTCAATGACGATTTTCTTATCATAATCTTTGCGATTGTATATTCTATCTTCAACAATATTTCCGTCTTTATCCTTAAAACCTTTCGGCGGTCTCCATCCTTCACCGTCAACGCTAAGCATCACTCGAACAACGCGATAAGGAGCAAGGAAACCGTCATTGATGCCTTGTTTCAGCGAATAGGTGTAAATCGGCTCGCCAAAGTATTCGGTGTTGCTTATTTGCTCCGTTTCTCTCGGCGTAGCAGTCAAACCAATTTGTGTTGCGCCTTTGAAATATTCGAGGATTTCGCGCCAAGAACTATCTTCTCTCGCGCTTCCGCGATGGCATTCGTCAACAACTATCAAATCAAAGAAATTCGGGCTGAATTGCCTGTAAATATTTCGTTCCTCTTCCGAACCGGACAAACCTTGATAAAGAGCTAGGTAAATCTCATAGGCTTTATCTACCTGATGCTTCTTAACGACTGTCATCTTATCGTTAAAGTGCTTGAAATCGCCGCGTTTGGTTTGCTCTATCAAAGCGTTTCGGTCTGCCAAGAATAAAATCTTTTTCTTTGCTCTCGATTTCCAGAGGCGGTAAATAATCTGAAACGCGGTGTATGTTTTGCCAGTTCCAGTTGCCATTACAAGCAAGATTCTATTCTGACCGCTGGCAATCGCTTCTACTGTCCGATTAATAGCGGTTTGCTGATAATATCGCGGCTTTCTCCCGCTTCCATCGAAGTAATAATCTTGCTCAACAATTTTTTCTGCTTCCGGTGTGACGATGCCTTTATACTTCTTATACTTTTCCCAAAGTATTTCAGGAGAGGGAAAGCTATCGTTGTCTAATTCCGTCTCAATGCTTCCATCCGAAACTGTTCTATCGTGAAAAATAAAACCGTCGCCATTGCTGCTAAAGACAAATGGAATATCAAGAATCTGAGCGTAATCTAAGCCTTGCTGCAATCCGGCGCGAATTGAATGCTTGTTATCTTTCGCCTCAACAATAGCAATTGGAATGTTTGGCTTGTAATAAAGAATGTAGTCGGCTCTTTTCGCAGTGCCTCTGGTGTGGAGTTTCCCGCGAACAATAATCTTGCCATCTGTGAAAGAAACCTCTTCCAGAAGCTGTGTATGCTTATCCCACCCAGCTTTTTCGATTGCCGGAGTAATAAACTTTGTGCAGATGTCTCTTTCTGATAAGGATTTTTTGTCAATCATTACAAGGTGAAAATTTGATTGAGTAAGTTAATTTAATTATCGAGTTGTTTTTGCTCTTCGCTTGATTTTCTTTCGACGGTTTCCATTGCCAGTTCAATGGATTTAGGAACAGTAAGAATGCCGCTTTCCCAGCGGTAAACAGTATTCATTTTCACGCCGAGAATATCTGCAAGCTCTGTCTGAGTTAGTCCCAGCTTTTCGCGCTTGCTTTTTAATTCCTTACCTTCCATCGCAAACACTATACATTGAAAATCAAAATTAATCTACTAAAAGTAGAAAGTGTTGACTTTTTGGCATTGACTAATAGCTCTACTTAAAGTAGAATGGGGGATAGTTGGAAACAACATAAACCAAATAGCGAGGGAACTAAAATGATTAAACTAACCGCTGAAAACACAATCAAAGCAATCGAAAGATGCCGCAAATTGAAACCGCGAGTCCGCTTTATCGCTGAACGAACCTTTTCCGTTAAATCGGCAAATAATTCCAATTCTTATGTTGTCCGCTTTGCAGTTCAAAACGGTGAAAAATTCGGCATCTGCGAATGTAAAGCAAGCGAAAGAGGACTTATTTGTTATCACCTTGCTGGCGCTGCTCAAGTCAACATCATTCGGCAATCAATGAAACGTGCCAGATAAAAAGCGAAAGGCTTAGGAAAGCGCCAACCTTCCTAAGCCTCTCTTACCACCCAAATAAATTGAATGGAGCTTACAATGAATAACTTAGCACAGACGCAAAAAGACACGAAACAAACTGATTTGAACCAACTGCAAGAGCAAATGATTGCTCTTTACCAAGAAGCTGGCATAGATGAAAGAAACGCGATTTTAGGACATTTAAACTGGTTTCTTTCATTCGCCAGTCCAGAGGCAAAAAACTTTTGGCTTGATTGCCAGCAAAAATTAAAAGCAATTGATACAGATTCACCTGCTCTTTTCCCGCTTGGTAAAATTTATCTGACCATCGGCGCTAGAGAAGCATTTGAAGAAGGTAATCAAATGCCAGTTGAATTTCTGGCAAAGCACCAATCCGGTGATTGGGGATTGGTTTGTGAAGATGATAGGAAAGAGAATGAGTTTTCGCTTGCTAATAGTTTCAGATTGCTCTCTGCCTACAAAACTGCAAATGGCACGAAACTTTGGGTAATCACAGAGGCGGATAGAAGCTCAACAACAATTTTGGTTCCAAGTGAATACTAAAAGCGGGGCGAAACAAAAAAGAAAGGCTTAAAGCCGCACTGATTTTGCAAGTTTAAGCCATTCAAATTTCCGCTTTGCTTTGTCCTAAATTCAGATACAATAACTCAAACTAAAAAAGCCTTTAAATTAAGGCTTAAAAATAAAATAGATTTTTGAAATTTGGGTATATTCAAGGCATTTGAAGTAAATGTGTCCCTGAAAGTGTCCGTAGGTTAAGAAAATGCTGATTTTGCTGAGTAAATTTGAAGAAATCGGAAGCCTTGAGAGGGCTGCGTGTTAACCGACTACACCAATGCGCCCCTCGATAAGGGAATTTAATTATAGTCAGATTTTTATCCGTTTTGCAAGCCAAATAAAAAAAGCCTTGAAATCGTTATTATTCAAGGCTTTTAGTTTTTAATATTTTAAAACTCAGATTTTACGGCTTTACGGCTTGCTGCCTGAAATCCGAAAAATCGTTCCAGATTCTTTGTTTAGTTAATTCCGTGACATTTGTGACGATTGCCTTTTCGATGTCTTCTTCCGAAAAAACTTGAAGCTGCAACTGCGCGCATTTGCCCGGCTCGAAAACGTCGAACGGGTAAGTGTAAACGCCTGCATAAGTAAAACGAGTTTTGACTTTGTAATAGCTCGGCATCGCCGCGCCGAATTCGACTTTTTGGCGGCGCAGCGGCGTGACTTCCTGATTGTTGCAGAGCAATTTCATCTGATAAAAATCGGCTTTAAATTTATAATTCGGCGGAGTCATTATCATTCCCTGCGAAGCGACGCCGGTTAAAACTCCCAACAGCAAAGATTTTCCCGAAGCCGTGACTTCCGGCAAAGCCAGAATTTCAACCGCCGGACGCAGCTCGCCCGCGTATTCGTTCCAGTTTCGCAAATCGCGGTAGCGATCAACCGTGCTGTTGGTCGTCGTGCCCTTGTCTTTGTTGCGTTTGTCGCGGTCTTTCATTGATTCGATCCGGTCTTTTTCCGACAAATAAAATTTGAAAACCGGCGTCATATAATTGATTTGATAATCTTTGATGTCGTCTTTGTAAGGCTTTTGGTCGAACTTTTTCGACGCTTCAATTCTGGTTTTGATGGTTTCGACCGGAAAAGTGCCTTCGGGAACGGTCGGCAAAAGCTCGGCGGTCGGCGCGGTTCTCGTTTTTAAGTCTTCGCGCGCTTTACCGAGCAAATCGGCGGCTTCTTCGATGCGGACGATGCCGGAAATTCCGGGTCCCGAACCCGCGTCAACGCCGAATGTCGTTAAACCGATCACGTTGCCGTCAAGATTAAAAAGCGGTCCGCCGCTGTTTCCCGGATTAATTGAAATGTCCGAAATAATCGCGCGTTTTTCGACTTTGCTGACTATGCCTGAGGTTAAAATCTTGTCCTGAAACAATGGGCTGCCAATGGCGAAAACTCGCTCGCCTTCAACAATCGGCGGGTTGTCAGGCGCATTTTCGGCGATTTTCAAAGCGCGGCAAGTTTTGCACGCGCTCAGGTTTGCGAGCAAAACCGCAATGTCGCGTTCCGGGTCTTCGTGGATGAGCTTGGCGCGAACAACTGTTTGTTTATCAAAACGGACGCGGATTTCGGTTGATTTGCTGATGACGTGCTGGTTGGTCAAAATCAAGCCTCTGTCATCAACAATAAACCCGGTTCCCGCGCCCAATTCGCCCTCGACCGTGACAACGCCGTCGCGCAAAGTTTTGAACAATTCGGCTTCTTCCGTGATTCGTCGCCGAGGGGAATTATTGGCAGCGACAGATGCCGTCAAATTCGTGATTTTCGCGTTGTCGTTTGAAAGCTCGACAATCGAATCCTTGCCCGCTTCGACTTTGAAATTATGTTCCCAGACAAAACTTTTTTCCTCGAATTCGAGCGGTTTTTCCGAGCTGACAATGTAACTTCCCGTAGACAAAGCGGCGTTCGCAGCTCCTTCAACGGATGTCGAAATTCGTTGTTCGACAAAAGCCGAATCGTCGGTTTTGCGGATGACGAGAGGAAATTTCGGAACGTTTTTGAGGTTTAAATTTTTATCAACGACCGCAACTTTGAAAATTACGTTTGCCGTTGTTTGAGCGTGGATGAAACCGCACAAAACCAGCATAAACGCGAGCGAGCAAACAAACTGCGTTGTTCGAGACATAAAGATTACTCCAATTTCTTTGATTGTAAGGTTTACAGCTTACCGGAGACGCGGTGATGCGGGAGAAAACGAATCGGAAGCCGTGAAGATATTGAAACATTTACGGCGCAAATGTTCAAATCCTGCGCCGTATCTTTTAACTCTTTTGTCGAAACGAATTTACAAAACGGTTTTCGTTCCGGTCGGACGCGGGCGATAAAAAGAGTCGCCGCGCTGTTTGAGTTCCGCCTTTTCGCCCAAACTGTAAATGACGGATTGCAGCAATTCCTTATCGCTCAATTTAAAGCTCGCCGTGCCTTGCACGTCCGAATCGGGATCGGCGAACTGCACGACCAGATAACGTTGTTTTGTGGTAATAAAATTAGCGAGTCCCGCGCCCAAAATCGGCACCGCTCCGGCAACTCGCGCGGCGGTCGGCGTCACGGATTTTGAGTTCGGATAAACGACGAGAAAAGATTTATAAGGCAGGGCGAAAACCTCCTTGTTTTCCTTATTGCGAAAAACGAGACGTTTGTTCACTTCGTCGAAATTCAAAGTGCCGTCGGTTTTTTTGTTGAATCCGAATAAACCGCCCGAATATTTTGCGGCGAAAGTCGTCGGCGCGGGTTTCGGCTTCGGTAGATTCACCCCGGTTTGGGCGGTTTTGTTGTCGGTTTGAACGGTTGCTTTCGGATCGCGGACTCCTTGAGCCGCCGCGTTCAGAGCAAACGCGGACGAAATTGCGAGAATAAAAAACGTTTTTTTCATATTTTCCTCTAATGTTTTTGGTTGCCGAGTGTGCGCTGCCAGGCAAGCGAGCTTTTCAAGACTCCCAGCCGTTTTTGGTCTTCCGCGCCGCACATCGGCGAAAGATTGTTGACAATTGTTTCGAGGAGATAAGAGCCGAAAAGGTTGGAATGCGCCAGCAATTGCGCGTAATAATGCAGCCGCAATTTTCCGTCGCTGCCCGCGTGAAATTCCAGAAACTCGTCGTTCGTAGTTCGATAAACGTCTGTGTTTACGGGAACGATGCATCGCGGAACGCCGTGCCAGGTTTCGTTTTTTAACACATCGCGCCAGCCGAGCAGCAAAATACCGACGAGCATTCCCTGTTCGTTGATGTAATCGGGCGACAAAACCGCCAAATCCGGCTGCGGCGACAGACGCGGTCCGTAAGAGCCGTAATCGGGATTTAAAAGCTGCGAATCGTAAATCACGCCGACGATTTCATTCATATCTTCGAGCGGGATGCGAACGAATTGCCCGAAACCGTAATCGTCGGCAGCCGGCGGATTCGCCGAATCAAGCTGATCGATAACGCGACCGACATAATCAATATGTGAGTTTGATTTAACAATTTTGGCGATTTTCATATTCAAAGAGTGAGCGGTAAGCGGTGAGCAGTGAGCAGATTATGAAATCTTTTGTTCAATGCTTCGCTTTAAACCGTAAGTGGTTCGCAAACATTCGTCAACCAGATTTTGTACTGCATCGTAATTTTCTTTATCCAAATAACCGATTCTGAAAGCTAACTCTATTTGTGTATTGATTTCGTTAAGAGAACCGATAGAGATGCTCAGAAAGTTTCTGAATTGTTCATTCGAGCGGTCGGCTGCGCCTTCGGCTATATTTGATGGAACGGAAATAGAAACGCGGCGCAATTGCGAAATTAGACCGTATGTTTCCTCTTTGGGAAAAGATTTGGTTAATTTGTAAATTAAAACAACCAAATCCATACCTTTCTGCCAGGCAACTAATCTTTTATGCGGTTTGTCCATTTGGAAGCCCTTCTGCTCACTGCTCACCGCTTACCGCTCACTCTTTCAAAATCTTTTCAATTCCGGAATCAAATATAACAGCCACCACAGCAGAACTTGAATTGCAGTAATGATTGCGCCCAGACAGATGCTGTAAGTTGCGGTTTGCCGCCCGCCGAGCTGCGGTTTTTTATATGAAACCGCCAGACCGATTCCGCCCATCAAGATTGCGCCCGGACAAAACAAGATTCCGAGATACGGGACAAGCGAATAAACGACAAACGCCATCGCCGTTGCCGCCGCGCCGTTGCCCGGTTTTTTAAACAATTCTTTGATTTCCTGCTGCGGTTTTTCTACTTTTTGAGATTTGCTGCGACTTTGCAAATTGTACGAAGCCCAGAGCGCATCGAGCGGCGCATAATCCTGATTCATAATCTTGCCGCAGACAGCGCAGAATTTTGAATTGAGACGCTGCGCCTGTGCGCCGCAGGCGGAACAAATCAGGAACTCGGCATATTTTTTTAAACTCGTCTGCTCACTGCTCACTGCTTACTGCTCACTTTCACCGGCGTCTTGCTTTGCTCATTTTCTTGTTTGCGACGCGAAAATTCAAGTTTTCCCGGCGGGCAAAATCCTGCAAAGCGCGTAAAAAGATTTCGCGGTCTCTGGTTGAGATGACGGCGGTTGCGTCGGCGGTTTCCAAAGCGTAAGGATAACCCAAACCGATTACGCATTCAGCGCGAATTGTATCAACGATTTCTTCGAGCAAATTCTCGCGGAAAATCCACGCCGGAACGTCAACGCGCGCCGGGACGGAATCGCTCGCGGTCTTTAGATAAACGAATCCGACGGTTGATTCGCCGTGTTCATCGGTGAAAAAATCGCTCAAATTTTTGCGGCGGCTGTAAAAAAACACGGTTCGGTCGCCCCAATTTTTGAGCGTTTCGATGCTAAACAGCCAAGCGTCGTTGATTCTGTCGCTCGGAACGTGCAGACGGTTTTGGCTGTAACGGCTGAAATTGTCGAGCAGATTAACCGCATCGCGCGCATAAGATTGGTCAACAAAACCGACGACCGGAACGCGCACGGCTTCGGATAAACGAACAAGCTCCGCGGCTTTGGAGACGTAGCGATTTTGAATATTCGTTTGCGGCAGCGCGATTGAAAGCAGCATCGTATTATCCAAAAACGCCAGCGGTGCTCGCTCGCCGCGTTCCTGCCAACCGGCTTTTGCTTCCAAAAATTCCGCAAGGCGTTCGATTTCGGCTTCGTAACGCAAAAGCCCGACGAGCGTTTCCGGGCGAATCGGCTTTTCTTCCAGCAAATCGCTCTCGTAAAAATCTTCGGGCGCGACGATTTTCAAATACGCTTGTTTGCGATATTCGCCGCGCTCGTTGTGCCGGTTTTCAAAAGTCCCGATTTGAATCGCCGCGACGGGCAGGGAAATTTCGCGTCCCGGCAAAATCTGGCTGCCGTCGGCGGCAAAAGTCGTGCGGTCTTTTAAAATCTCGAAAGCCCAGCGCCGCGCAGCTTCGTGATTTTGCCAGCGCTGTTCAAATCGAATGACGGCGGTACGAAATTGGTCCAATTCAATCGAAGGCAGCGCGCCCGTGTCTTTATCGCCTAAAATTTTCGTCGTTTCCAGACTCGGTTTCTCGCTTAGCTCGCGCAAAAGCTGTGAATAATTTTCCAGCTCGTCCGACTGCGAATCGGCAAAACGCCGAAAATCATCGCGACGGTTGTTTAATTCTTCGATGAGAAGCTGCGGAAAAAGCATATCCGAATTCCGCTTGCGATTGTACAGCTAAATCCTTAGATTTGCGTAATAAATTGCCGGCAGCTATCTCAAAAATACCTTTGCGCCTTTTGCAGTTAAATTTGCGGCTGAAAATTCAACCCGTAAAGGGCGCAAAGTTTTATTTTTGAGATACTCTATAAAAATTGTTTAGCTTGCAGATTGGAAAAACGCCTTTGCTTTCCGCTCTTTAATTTTTTGCAAACAATTTTTCTACTGCAAAGCAAAGCCTTCGGCATTAAAGAGGTAATAATCTTGATTTGCCGTCAGGACAAATAATCTTTTTCCGTCTTTGCTGAATGCCGAAGAAATTACGGAGCTGGGAAAAAGAAGCTCGTCGGTTTTCCGCCCGGTGTTTAAATCGTAAATTGAAAGCTGTCCCGAAACATTCTCGATGGCGGCGGAAGATTTGACCGGATTTATCGCGGCGTTTTCACCAAAAAATCGCCAAACCAGCTCGCCCTTCGAGAGCGAATAAAGCTGCACTCTGTTTTCCGAATCAATTATTGTCAGCCAGTCGCCGTTCGCCGACACTTCTTTTATGCTGAATGAACCTTGACCGGTTTCAATCAAAGCCTCGCCGATTAAATTGCCCGTATTGGAATCTAAAATCTGTACCAGATAATCGCCGTCTTTTTCGCCCATGGTTTTCAACTTTTGCGCTAAAGCGGGTTTGTTTTTGATTTCATTTTTAGCCGCCTTGGCGGTTAATTTCCAATACAAAGCGATTGTTTCGCTCGCCGCATTGAATTGATATTTCGGAACTTCGTCGGTAAAAGCCTTTGTCCACAACGATTTTCTCGAACGAGCGTCCTGCACTTCCAGTATTCCGTCCTGCAAAACCGAATCGCCGAGTTGAATATCCGTCAAGAAGCCGTTTTCAAATTTAAAGGTAGGTTTGTTTTTGGCTTCCTCGTCTTCATTTCTGCTGTCTTTGCCTGTTTTGGCGTTGTCTTCCTGCTTTTTCTTATCGAGTTTTTCGTCCTGCTTGGTTTTCAATCTGACGAGGAATTTCCCATACTGCCTGGTGTTTCTGGTTTGAATCGGTTCTAAACGCCCGCCGCTACCATTTCCTGGATTTAAGAGCGCCATTGTCCGTTCTTCCTTTTCAATGGCGGGAAAATCAGCATAAACATTTCCGTCCGAATCAAAATATGAACCGCGAAAACCTCGAATATAAACTTTCATTTCGCCGGTTTTTAAATTCCAGACTCCGCCGCGCGATTTTTCCGAGAGCGCAAGCCAATCAAAATCGGGCGAGAGCGAAAGAGTTTTAACTTCCGCCAGATTATTTTTCGGTAATGCCAGACTTCCCGCTTCGATGGCTTTTTTAGCTTCTTTATCAAATTTAACTAAATCAAGTATTCCGTCTTTGCCTTCCGACACGAAATAATCTCCGTAACCGTCAAAAGCGGGAGTTTTGTTTCCGATAATGAATTTTTTAGCCTGCAAATCATAAACTCCGACCGGATGGCTCGTCGTCGGTCGCACAAATATGTAGCTGCCCTGATGCGGTGTTGTGTAGGAATTTGCGTTCATAAAAAACTTTTCCACGCGCTCGCCCGCAGGAAAAGTAAAAATCCCGGATTTATCAGCGTCTTTCCGGTGCTGACCGATTATTTTATCGTTTGAATAAAAAGCGAACGGCATCGAGACGATATTCTTTAACTCTCCGCCGAGCTTAACTTCCTTCTTTTCCTGTAAATCGTAGGCAATAAACGCATCCTGATCTGCGTCTATTCCCCATGACATAGAGAAAAGCCCCGGAACTGAAGCACTTCCCCAAGTGCTGAATCTGAAAACTCTGCCGCCAAGAAAATACTTGCCGTCGGGAGAAAATTCCATTTGCAGGGCATCTACTTCCTTGGAGTCGTTTTCTCCAAGATCAAAGCTCCAGCCGATGTATTCAAAGAAACTCGGAACGTAGAATTTTTCTTTTTTGATAACTCGATTGTTTGTTTCAACGTCAACAATTTCCAGTCCGGCATCTCCGGAATAACAAACCAGATGTTTTGCGTCGGGTGAAAGCGCCGATTGCCAGCATCTTCCGCGAACATAAACTTCGCGCGCCAGAACGGGTTTCCGTTCTTCGATGTTCCATTTTTCAACTCTTAAACCGTAAGTTTGAAACGAAATGTGTTTTGAATCAGAGGAAAAATTGGCAAATTTCGCTTCTTCGGCGTCAATTCGAAAGACAAAACTGAAAGGCTCTCTTTTGAGGATATTTATCCCGGATGCATCCTGCGCCAAAATATATTTTCCGTCGGGGCTAAACTGTAAATGCTTGATGTCGCCTCGCAAATACGGGTTCAAAGATTTCTTGGCAATCAAAGATTTCAGCTTTTCTTCCTTTTGAAAATTCGAAGTCGTGACCACAAAAGATCGCCAATTTTCAAAACTTTCATTTGAGGATACGGCTTTTTTATCGAGACATTCCGGACTCAAAGTTGAAATAGCTTTGAGCATTTCTCGCAAACGTTTTTCCTCAGGTTTTGTCGTTCCGAAAAAATCCGTAAAAGCGTTGCCGGTTTTGCCCTTTGTTTCCGTCAACCGTTCCCACGCCGAAGTATAAGCCTGCGGTTTATAACCTGCGGCAACCATTGCAAACAATCCGATTCTATCGGCTTCGAGCTGCTGGTCGCCTTCGTGGCTTTTCCCGCTTTTGACGCGTTTTGTGTTTTGTTTATCAATGAGCTGATTAAATTTTTCAAAAACATCTTTTTTATCGCCGACTCTTTCGACGCCAAGAATTTCTTTAAAAAATTTGCTCATATCCGCCGAATGGTGACGCACGATTGCGTGCCCTAATTCGTGCCCGATGATTCCGGCAAGCTCATCCTCGTTCTGAACAAAAGAAACGAGTTTTCGAGTGACATAAATCCTGCCTCCGGCGACCGCGAAAGCATTAATATCGGGCACATCTACGACGAAAAACTGAAATTTAATATCCGTCGGCGGCAAATGCTTAATGAGCTTTTCACCAATCAAACGAACATAACTGTTAGCTTGCTCGTTCCTGATAACCCGAAAACTTTTCTCAAGCGTTTCAGCCATTACCTCGCCCAAAAACATTTCCTGATTTTCGTTAAAGATATTTTGAGCGTTTTTGTTGAAAACAATTTCGGGCGGCTGACACGGATTTTGAGAATAAATATGCAGCGCGGAAGAAATACAAATAAGCCAAAGAAGGCAGAGGTTCTTTAATTTCATTGTTTTTAAACTTTCTATTTTTTGCCTAAAGGGGCGTGAGTTGAGAAGTGAAACATCTGATTTCACTACAATATTTCAGAGATAAATTTATCAGAAATCAGGCAGACAAACAAGCCGCCGGAAATGTAGCTTAACGGCGGCTCGGTTTTATAACTTCCTCAGTTTAAATTAAATAGCGGGTATATTTCGACTGACTATCTTGCCGTGTTTTTCCATTCAACTGCCGCGACATATTTTAAGTTAACTCGGCTTCGCGACAATTGCTTACTTAACGCGGCTGGTGCGGCGTTTCAGGAAATCCATCAAAACAAATTGCGACAGATTGTTCGGATTGGCGAAATATGCTTTGCCGCGCGTCATTGCGGTCATTTTCTTGACGAAATCAACGAGATAATAATCGCTGGCGAGCATAAAAGTGTTAATCATAATTCCGGCTTTGCGGCACGCCTGAACTTCTTTGAAAGTTTCCGCCATCACGAACGGGTCGTTGCCCATCGAGTTTTTATAGAGCATACGCTTGTCGCCGTATTCGCTTTGATAGCGGCGGCGATAACCGAAATTTGCGGCGTTGTTTGCGTCAACATAAACGGCGGTCGGTTTGCCGTCCGTGACCATCACGATTTGCTTCATTTCTTTGCGCTGTCCTTGTAAGATGCGCCGCGCCAACTTCAAGCCTTCCGCCGTGTTCGTGTGATACGGTCCGACTTGCGTTGTACCTAATTTCGCCATCGGCAATTCTTCCGCGCCGTCGTGAAAAAGGACGATTTTCAGAGAATCGCCAGGATATTGCGTACGGATTAAATGCGCAAGAGCGAGCGCGACTTTTTTGGCTGGTGTAAAACGGTCTTCGCCGTAAAGAATCATCGAGTGCGAGCAATCGAGCATTACAACCGTCGCGCACGAAGATTGATAATCCTGCTGATAAACGTGCAAATCTTTGTATTCGAGATTGAGCGGCAAACCTAAGCCTTCGCGTGCCAGAGCCGACGAAAGCGTCGTGTTGATGTCGAGATTAATCGTGTCGCCGAATTCGTAAGGTTTCGAGCCTTGCGAGGCTTCGATTCCGGTGTCGAGATTATTTGTGTCGTGACGCCCGATTGACGATTTGCCCATTGAGCCGAGCAGATTTTTGAGCGTTTTGTAGCCCATAAAATCCAATCCCTTTTCGGTCACTTCAAATTTCACGTCGCGCGGCATCGGACTGCCGATCTCGCCCTGACCTTCGCCCTGTTGATTTTGCAGATTTTGTTGCTGCTGCCGCTCTTCTTTGAGATTGAGATAGCCTTCTTCGACCAATCTTTCAATGAGTTGATTGATTAATTCTACGAGCTGCGAGCCTTTAAATTTGCCTTCGTTCTGGTCGAGCATTTCCTGAACCTGTTCGGGCGTCACGATTTCGCGGTCGAGCAGAGCTTTGAGTAGAGCTTTTCTGAGCGCGTCGAGCGAATCGTCAATGTCTTTCGGCTGCCGACGCCAGTAATAATCGTCGTCGAAACCGGAGTTGAGCAAATCTTCCGACATCGCGTCCATCAAATCGCCCAAATCAATCCCGAACGGGTCAAAGCCGTTAAATTTTCCGTAGCGAGTGAACTTCATTTTTTTATAAAAATCCCCTGATTTGTAGTCTTTTTACGATACTCGTTTTTCGCGCCCGGTTGCAAAAATTTCGCTCTTGCCAATCGGCAACCGATCCGGTTATATTTACATCTTGAAAAGCGCAAGCAGAAAAAACTAATTTGCTGGAAAGCGTTATCTCCCCGTTTTCTGCTCTCCCAAAAACCTGAAAACTCAATAATGAAGAAGGGAAGAACTGAAAATGAGAAAACTGTTAGCAACACTTGTCCTGGCATCAATGATGCTGATTGCTCTGCCTCTCGCCGCAGAAGCGCATCCCGGATGTCGTCGCCATCGTAGAGCCTCAAGTCGGAGTTACGCCTCGCAGCGTTATTATGCTCAACAGAGATATGCGCAACAACGTTACTACGGTTCACGTTATTCGCGAGGTTATTATAGTCCGAGCTATTCGCGAGGCTATTACGTTCAACAACAACGTCCGAGCTTTTATCGTCGTCACCGAAACGTGATTAATATGGGTATTGCCACCGGCGCCGGCGCTTTGCTCGGCGGAATCATCGGCGGCAAAAGAGGCGCAGGAATCGGCGCTTTGTTAGGAGCAGGCGGCGGTGCGCTTTACACTTACAAGATTCGCCCGAAAAAACGCCGCTACTAAATCGCTTTTTAAACTTAAATTCCAAGCCAGCCGTGATGATGAAAGTTATCACGGCTGTTTTCTTATTCAACGTCAGTTCGGGATAAAAAGTTAAATAATTGAAGAGTTTTACGGAGTCACTCGCGCAATTTCATTGGAGTAATTAAAGTTTTGCTCCTGCGGCAAAAATCTATTTGTTGTTAACCCAATTCTTTTGATCAAAAGTATCCGAAATATTGGTTCTATTGAAATCAAACCTAATTGATAAACTGTTAGATAAACTGAAATATTTGGAGTCACGAACAAAACTCCAAGCAACATTGGTTAAGTCCTCATTTTTTAAATCTATTTCGGGCTGAATGTAATAATACATTCTGGTAGGCAAGATTCTTTTAAGATAAGTTTCAATTTCGTTTTTATCATTTAAATTAAATGATAAAACATCAAAATAAGCCTCACTTCTAGCCATTAAAAAGGTGTTCATGTTTATAGGCTGCTTTAATTTTAACGCTTCGATAAATTGTAGAGTTAAGTGTCCCTCAAAAAATAATTTATTATGACGTCCCATTATGATTAATGTTGGAAAATCAATTTCTTCTCCGCTGACTTCTGAACGAAGTTTTATGGTCGGTTCGCAAACGCCATCAACTTCATTTTTTAAAAAATCCCTCGATTGAATTTTAATTTCTAATTGTGAATTATAGCCTACAGGTATGCCTATAGGTATCACGAAAACCCAAGATTGATTTCTAGGACCTGAACAAAACATTCTGCTTAATACTTCTTTACCAGTTACAATTTTCTGACCAAAATCATAATTGGTGTCAAAATAGACAGTTACGTTAAAATCATTGATAGTAAAAGCTTGATTAACAATATTTTGTCGCAATAGTTTTGAAGATGACTTGATATTTGTTTGAAGGAAATTTGTTGAGGTGCTTAAATCACCTCGAAGAATTTCAGATGAATCACTAATGTTTTTTCGTAATAAATGTGAAGATTCGGTTATGTTACCTGTCAATAAATGAGAAGAATTTTCAATGTTATTTGCTAAAAGAGTTGAAGAACCTTCAATTTTATCAATTGTTCTTTCCCCAACTTTTTCCTGATTTACCAGAATCTTTTCAAATCTCTCTATTTGAGTCTCTAAAATACTCGCATTTTGCGTGCTTACCTTATTGAGTGTCTCCTGTAAATTATTAGCTCTATCCCTTTGTTCCCGCTCTTTATCAGCTAATTCTTTCTTTTGATCTTCTTCTTTTACAGAATTAGCATATGCGGAATAAATTGAAGCTCCAGACGACAAGGTCAAAGCTATTACTAATATCCATCCTATTGGTGTTAATACAGGAAGACCGTGCCAATAAATTGGATTCTTTTCAGCATCAGTTTTTTGAGTGTTTTTATAGAATGCTCCAAATAAAGCAAGAAACAATGTTATAAACTGAGCGATGTAGGACATATTTAGCGATAAAAGAATATAAATGAAATAAAAGTCTTACTGACGATTTTCAATGATTTAAGCAAAATCTAACTAATAAGGATCAAATATTAAGGATTATCGTGAGATTAAGGTAATGTCAGATTTCTAAGTTTGAAATCTTGTGGATTTTACCGATACAAGTAGTTTTAGTCAATTTATCTCATAACCGAACAAACTAAAATATTTAATGAGCGAAAGTGTTCCTTTTGATTTAAAAAAAGAATTTCTTGCTCATTTCTTATCCAAAACTAACGTTATTCAATAATTGTTATTTATTCCATCTCGTATATTCGCGCCCGAAATTGTGCGGCAACGGGTTGCGTTTTAATGTTCATCTTTTAAGCTGTAACGCAATTTTCCGTTACAAATAATAAGTTCTTTTCAATGGCACGAACATTGCTAAAGAACAAAGTGAAGTGATTCGCAAAGAAAATTTAAGGGAAGGTAAACGAACAATGAAAAAATTCTTAGCAGCAATGGTTTTAATGACAATGATGACGTTCGCGCTCCCGCTTTCGGCAGATGCGCAAACTCGTCGCGGTAGAAGCTACAGAACGCGTACCTACTACTCGCAGACTTACCAAAGACCGAGCTTTTATCGTCGTCACCGGAACGTAGTTAATATGGGTGTCGCTACCGGAGCGGGCGCTTTGCTCGGCGGAATCATCGGCGGCAAAAAAGGTGCTGGTATCGGTGCGTTGCTTGGAGCAGGGGGCGGCGCGCTTTACACCTACAAAATTAAACCGAAAAGACGCCGCTACTAATCAATCAGTCTTTTTTAACTCCTTTAGTGAAAAAGCCTTGATGCGCGCGCATCAAGGCTTTTTTTTGTTTTAATTTCGGACAAAACTAATTCGGAAGCGGCGTGCGTTCCGACGGAAAAACCGGACGGGCGGCGTCGGGTCTATCCGGCGAAGTGTGCAGATGAACGGCTTTCCAGGCATTGCCGACTTTGCGAAAAACAACCGTCATCCTGCCCGAAGCCGATTCCGGCGTGCCTTTATATTCCTGCGTTTGCGTCCACAAACAGGAAACGTAAGCGCCGGTCGTTCCGAGCATTTCAACGCGCACATCGCGCACATCTAATTTTACATCCGTCACGTCGGGATAACGCGATTCGCGGTTTTGCTTGTCCTGCTCCCAGCCGCGCGTCACGGTTCCGTTATTGTTAAAATAAATCGTATTTGCGGAGTTCTGATAAACGCCGGTCACCATTTCAACGTCGGATTTGCGAATCCCCTCAACAATTCTGTCAAAAGCGGCGCGGACGGCTTTTGCATCCGGCGTTTGAGTTGTCGTTGAAGTCGCAGTCGTCACTGTTTTAGCGGTCGCGGTTTTGGTTGTGGTGGTTTTCGTAGTCGTCTGCGCCGAAGCAAACGACGCTGCGGCAAAAAGGAGAATTGCGGTAAAAAATATTTTCATCATCATAGCTTAACCTTTATAATTAAAAATCTTTGCAAAACTCGGTTGAAAAAAGAGTTTTACAACTTAAGGCTAAGAATTTTCGGGCGAAAAATCAAACTTGCGGAATTCGGCTGTACTTGTTCGGTTGTTTTCGAGTTAAAATAATTGAATCGATTTTTAGGCTTTTATATTTATGTCAAAGAAAATTGTTTTATCTGCAATTCAACCGAGCGGCGAGCTTCATCTGGGAAATTATTTCGGCGCAATCAAAAATTGGGTGCGCCTGCAAAACGAAGGCGAGTATAAATGCATTTACGGCGCCGTCGATTTGCACGTAATGACGATGCCTTATGAGCCGGAAGTTTTGAAAAAAAATACCGAGCAAATGATGATTGATTTTCTCGCCTGCGGAGTTGATCCCGATAAATCAATTCTGTTTATTCAATCGCTTGTGCCGGAACACACGGAACTAACGTGGATTTTCAACTGCATCTGCTCGTTCGGCGATTTGACGCGCCAGACGCAGTTTAAAGACAAATCCGACCAGATCAACGAGAAACAGACGGGCGACAAATTTATTTCCGCCGGGCTTTTCACGTATCCGGTTTTGCAGGTGGCTGATATTTTGGCTTACAGAGCTAATTTTGTTCCGGTGGGCAAAGATCAAGAACAGCATTTGGAGCTTTCGCGGACAATCGCCGAGCGGTTTAATTCGCGTTTCGGCGAACTGTTTCCCGAACCGCAAGTTCTTTTCACCGAAACGCCGAAAATTTATTCGCTCGCTGATCCGGCAAAGAAAATGTCTAAATCTTTAGGCGAAAAACACATTATCGGGTTGTTTGAAGAAGAAGATTCTCTCAGAAAAAAAGTGCGCTCAGCGGTAACCGACAGCGGCGAAACGACGGGCGAGATGAGCGCGGGCGTGGCAAATTTGTTCGAGCTTTTAAAAGCCTGCGGAAAAACCGAGATCGCACTGTCTTTGATGGAAGACTACACGTCGGGAAATCTGAAATACAGCCTTCTTAAAGATGCGCTCGGCGACGCTCTGGTCGAACTCACCGGCGAATTCAGAAAACGCCGCGAAGAATTCGTCAAAGACCGCAAAGGGGCAATGAAACAGGTTCACAAATCTTCGGAAAAAGCGCGTGACCTTGCCGGAGAAACTTTAAAAGAAGTCAGAAAGCTCTGCGGCTTGCCGAAGCGATAGAAATTGAGACCGCGAACAAACATGAAACGACACGAAAATTGAAAATCTTTTTCGTGTCGTTTCATGTTTGTTCGTGGCTATATTTTGCTTTGTTCTATTCTGCGGTAACGATGCGTCACGGGTCTGCGTCTGCCGATGCCGATGGCGTTTTTGGAAATAATCAAAGTCGGCGGAAGCTGTCGCCGTTTGAATTCGTTCGCCGGAGATTCGACTTTGTTTAAAAGCTCATAAACAAGGCGCGCATCGTGTCCTTCGCCGATTATTTCTTCGGGCGCGTATTTTTGCTCGAAATACAATTTCAAAATCGGGTCCATCAATTCATACGGCGGCAAAGAATCCTGATCAAATTGATTCGGGGCAAGCTCGGCTGAAGGTTTTTTCCGGATAATCGCGTTTGGAATAATCTCCCGTCCGGCGGAATCATTGATGTGCTGCGATAAAGCCCAGACTTCGGTTTTGAGCAGATCGCCGAGAACCGCCAGACCGCCGTTCGTATCGCCGTAAAGCGTGCAATAACCGACCGCTAATTCCGATTTGTTGCCTGTTGACAGCAGCAGACGATTTTCCGAGTTTGAAATCGTCATCAAAATCACGCCGCGCAAACGTGACTGCATATTTTCCGCCGCGAGAGCTTCGCCGCCGCGAGTCGGTTTGTGCAGATTTAATTGTTTTAATAAAACTTCAAACGCGCCGGAAATCGGTTCGAGTCGAGTTTCAATTCCCAAATTTTCAGCTAACTGAATCGAATCATTTACGCTGCCTTCGGAAGAAAAAGGCGAAGGCATCATCACCGCCAAAACGTTTTCTGCGCCCAGAGCTTCCGCCGCCAAAGCTGTGACGAGCGCCGAATCAATTCCGCCGGAAAGCCCCAAAAGACATTTTTTAAAACGATTTTTCTCGGCGTAATCGCGGATTCCTAAAACAAGAGCCTGCCGAATCGTCTCGCATTCGACGCCCGTGATACCGCGCGAATCGGGTTTTGCGTCGTCAATTTCGACTGTTTCGACAAATTCTTCAAACAACGACGCCTGCAAAATAATGTCGCCTTCTGAATCGGCGACAAGGCTCGAACCGTCGAAAATAATCCCGTCGTTGCCGCCGACGAGATTGACGTAAACGACCGGAACGCGCGCGGCGCGGGCGCGGTGCGCGACCATATTGCAGCGAACGGCGATTTTGCCTTTGTTAAAAGGCGAGGCGTTCGGCGAAACAATAATCTGCGCGCCCATTTCAATCAATTCGTCAACCGGATCGTTGACGTAATTTCGCTCGCGCCAGAAAGTTTTGTCGTTCCAGAAATCTTCGCACACGGCAACGCCGATTTTTACGCCGTTGATTTCAAAAAGCTGTCGTTTTTTTCCTGATTCAAAAAAGCGAGGATCGTCGAAAACGTCGTATTCGGGCAAGAGCGTTTTGTCTGCAAAACCGAGCAGCACGCCGTTGTGAATCACGGCTGCGCAGTTGTAAATACGTCGTCCGGTTTCTTCCATACTCGGACGGATCGTGCCGACAACTGCGGTAATTCCAATTGTGGCGGGAATGATTTTTTCAAGTGCCGCAAGCGAGTGCAGCGCGATGTCTTTGTCCAGAAACCAGTCGAACGAAGTGTAGCCGTGCGTAGCGACTTCCGGGAAAACGATTAAATCCGCGCCGTCAGCCTTTGCTTTTTCAATTGCCGCTAAAATTTTGGCGACGTTGCCTTCCAAATCGCCGTTCGTCGTGTTGATCTGACCAATAGTGACTTTCATTTAACGTTTATCATTTCGCATTTATCGCTTCTAATCAAGCGAAATGTTAAGCGTTAAATGTTTCGGGGCGTTTGACGAGTTCGAGACGATTTCCGCGCTCGTTGTATTTTACTTCGTCCATTATGTTGTACATCAGAAGCACGCCGCGACCGGAAGTTTTGAAAAGATTGGCGGGATCGAGCGGATCGGGAATTTGCGCGACATCGAAGCCATCGCCTTCGTCTTCGACGGTAAAGCGGGCTTCTTTTGAAGAGACCTCGGCAGTGATGCGGACTAATTTTTCGTAATTGAAACGGTTTCCGTGTTTGACGGCGTTAACGAAGGCTTCGTCCAGAGCGACGAAAACGTTTGATTTTTCCGGGCAAACAACGCCCATTTTGGTTATGCGCTGGAGAAGATAATTTAAAATCGAATGCATCGGAGAAATCGCACTCGGCAATTCAAATTCGATTTTCTCGCGCCAATTTTTGACGGCGCGTTCGTCGTCAACAAATTTTGATTTGTAATCGAGCGTGGTTTCGACGATTTGTTTTAGCTCGACTTCGTCAAAATTGCGGCGAAAATTTGAAGCGGAAATTTTAAAGGCTTTGATAATTTCGTGTTCTTCGGGCGCGCCGTTTCCGTTTCTGGCAAGCGGTCGCCAATCTTCGTCAACGTCGTCGAGATCAATTATCAAAACGTCGTATTCGGCTAAATCCTCTTGCAGAATCGCTTCGTCGCGCGATTCGAGCGTTGTCACGCTGTGCCGCATTTCGGTGAAAGCCGTGCGCAAATCGCCCGCTAAATCGTCGTGGTCGTCAACAATCAAAATTCGTCTTTGCATTATTTGTATCCCAAAATTTGGGGGAAAGCCCGGCAAACCAAAATATTATACGTAAAACCTTTCCGCCGCGTTTCGCGTATTTTTATCGAGCCGCGAATTTGGAAACGCTTTCGCTCCGGAACTGTATGTTAATATACGAAAACCAAAGTCTTTGCAATTATACGAACAAATGGAAGGTCTAAGCATTTATAACATTTTAATTTCGTTTGCGGGCGGAATTTTATCATTTCTGTCTCCGTGCGTGTTTCCGCTCGTGCCGGGTTACGTTTCGATGATTTCAGGCGTCAGCATTGACAATCTGAAAGGCGACGAAGGCTCGACCGCCGCGGCAAAACGCGCCGTTGTCGTTAATTCGCTCGCTTTTAATGCCGGGATCTCGCTGATTTTTCTCGCGCTCGGCGCAACCGCCGGATTCGTCGGCTCGGCTTTATTAAGCAATATTTACATTCGCATTATTGGCGGTCTGGTCATTATCGCCTTCGGTTTGCAGCTTATCGGATTATTAAAAATCGGCGCGCTTTACAAAGACACCAGATTTCTGAACGGCAGCGACAAACCGAGCGGAATTGCCAGTTCTTTTACTCTGGGTTTGGCATTTGCGGCGGGGTGGACTCCATGCATCGGTCCGATTCTCGGCGGAATTATCGGATTGGCGGCGACGAGCGGCGGCTGGCAAAGCGGATTTGTGCTTTCCGCGTTTTATTCAATCGGACTTTCTTTGCCATTTCTGCTCGTCGGACTTTTTATCAATCAATTTTTGAGTTTTTCGCGCGGCTTTAAAAAACATCTGCACACGGTCGAAGTCATTTCCGGCGTTTTGCTCGTCACCATCGGTTTGCTCGTCGCTTCCGGTTATGTGACGGTTTTAAACAGTTCGAGCCTGGCTACGGCTCTGCCAAATTTTGAATCGTATATCAAATTGGACGAATCAAAATCAGTCGCACAGCCGCAACCCGGTTCTCAACAAAGCGTAATCCAAAAACAAGATTTTCCGGCGGCTCCGGCGGTTCAATTTGAAAATCTGGACGGAACAAACGTAAACCTCAGCGAACTGCGCGGACAAATCGTGCTTCTGAATTTGTGGGCGAAATGGTGCGTGCCGTGTATCGAGGAAATTCCGACGTTTAACGCGCTGCAAAAAGATTACGAAGGGTACGGTTTGAAAATCGTCGGTTTGACTTACGAAGACGAAGCTCCGGCGGTTAAAGCGTTTCAAAAAGAGCATTCGATGGAATACACGGTTGCTGTCGGAAAACAGCCTTCGCGCAGCGAGCTTTACGTCGGTTTGCCGACGACTTATTTGATTGACCGCGAAGGTCGCGTGCGGCAGAAATTTACCGGCATCAAATCGCGCGAGCAGTTTGAAACTGCAATTAAATCGCTTTTGGAAGAAAAATAAAAATTATGAAACAGATTTTCGCCGCCTTATTAATCTTGTGTTTCGCCGTTTCGTCGTTTGCCAAATTCGGCGGGGACGAAACCGCGCATCTTGAGCAAAAAGATTTTGAATATAAAGATTGGACGCTGAAAAATCTGCGCGACAATTCGGATGTCAATCTGCGCTCGTTTGCCAAAGACAAAAAGCTCGTTCTGGTCGTTTATTTCGCCGCGTGGTGTCCGAATTGGCATCGCGAAATGCCGCTTGTCAAAAAACTGAGCGAGAAATATAAAGACAAAGGTTTTGAAGTGATCGCGGTCAGCGAATATGCTTCGCTCGAAGAAACGAAGAAACACGCGACGGACAATAAATTAAATTTCCCAATCGTTGTCGAATCGGAAAAATACGAAGATCGCGAAAAAACGCCGCATTACAAATATCGCCAGGCGGTCGGCGACCAGCGCAAATGGGGTTCGCCGTGGAATTTGTTTCTCGAACCGAAAGAGATAAATAAAAATGGCGACATTTTGGGAAAGAAATTCAGCGTTGTGACCGGCGAAATGATTGAAACGGAAGTCGAAGCGTTTATCCGCGAAAAGCTAGGCTTGCCAAAAGAAACCAAACCGGTGGGACAAACAGTTGCGGACAAAAACTGAAAACTGTAATTCCAATTAAACAAAAATGGCAGACCAAAATTGGTCTGCCATTTTTGTTTTTCCATTCTATTACGGCATTTCCCGGAGAACGTCAGTCAATTGATTAACAACGAGCAGCATTGTGCGCCCGGCTTGGTTAAATTGCCCGGCGGCAGCTTGCCGTTCGGCTGTTCCGGCATAATCGGAAACACCGACGAGCTGCGATAAATACGGTCTCAGAGCAGCGTTGGCGCGAAACTCATCCTCAAGGGTTGCCATCGCGTTTTTGAAAATCGTAATCGCTGCGATAAAACCCCTTCTGCCTGCTTCGGCTTGCGTGCGCGCCGATTGCGAAGCGTTTCCAGCTTTAATATCTTTTTCAAGCGATTCAACCACAGCGACGGAATTTCCCAGCAAAAAAATAAATTGCGTCAAATTTTTTATCTGATTGCTGACCTTTTCGGTCGCCGTTAAAATCGCCGCATTTCTCGCGCCAAGCGGCGGTGTCGGCGGCTTTGTATTTCGTGCGGCGGTGGTTCTTCTTTTCGCCGCCGGAGTTGTGCGACGCTTTTGCGCCTCCGCCGAAACTTCAAACAAAAACAGACACAGCAAAACTGCCGAAACAATTTTTAAATTCAGTAATTTTTTCATCAAAATTTTCCCGCGTTTTCAAATTTTACGAATCTAGTTACAATTTAACTTGTAATTAATTGCAAGCAAAGATGTCAAAACGTCAATTACAAGTTCGCCGCTTGGGAAGAATCGCGTATGCCGACGCGCTCCGCGTGCAAAAAGAAACCGAACAAGCAGTTCTCGAACGCCGCCAGCCCGACACGCTTTTACTGCTCGAACATCCGCATACTTATACTTTGGGCAGGCGCGGAAATCAAGGCGGGATTTTAGCTGCGCCGGAATTGCTCGAACAACTCGGCGTTTCGGTTTTTGAAACCAATCGCGGCGGAAAAATAACGTATCACGGCATCGGGCAAATTGTCGGTTACCCGATTTTTAATCTCAGCCCCGACCGCGAAGACGTTCATCGCTACGTCCGCGAAATCGAAGAAAGTTTGATTCGCGCCGTCGGCGATTTCGGGCTTGAAGGTTTCAGAATCGAAGGCTTAACCGGCGTTCACACGCAGTTCGGCAAAGTCGCCGCAATCGGCGTCCACATCCGGCGCTGGGTAACGACACACGGTTTTGCTTTAAACGTCAACACTGATTTGAGCTTTTTCAACTACATTGTCGCTTGCGACGGCGAACCCGTAGCTTCAATGAATCAGCTTTTGTCGCGCGAAATCGAGCTTGCGGAAGTAGAAGACAAAATAATCAATCGTTTCGCGGAAGTTTACGATTTCGATAATGTTGAAGAAATCGTTTTGCAACAAATTCCTATTGCAGCTTAAAAATTATCAAAAGGGAAAATAATGAAACAAATTAAAATCGTCGGTATATTTCTTTCAATCGCTTTTTTAGCGGCGTGCGAAAACGCCAATACAAATCGAACCGCAAACACAAATGCGGCAAATGCTAACGCCGCAAATGTTTCCGCTTCGCCGCAAACGCAAACGCTGTCGGAAACTGAAACGCCCGCGCGGATTCGCGGAATGGTGGCGCAGCGCGGAGAACAGGACGCCGCCGCGCCGACTTTGAAAATCGTCGAGCCGAAAGAAGCCGCAACCGTCGGCAGCTCGACCGTCAAAGTCAAATTGGAATTAGGCGGCGAGTTAAAAGGTTATCAGCCGATGAAAGACCCGGCGACCGGAATGGGAAATCACATTCACGTTATTCTGGATAATCAACCGTACGAGGCTTATTACAATCTCGGTCAGGAATTTGAATTGCGGAATGTGACTGACGGCGAACACACTCTGCGCGTTTTCCCTTCGCGCCCGTGGCACGAAAGCTACAAAAACGAAGGCGCGTTTCAAATAATCAGATTCACTGTCAAAAACGGCGGCGCAGATGCGACGAAACCGACAACCACAAACTCCGGTCAACCGATGTCAAACACCAACACAGCCGCGCCGCCCGAAGGCAAAGATATGCAGGCGACGACTGCGGGAGCGGTAGATAAAACCAAACCGCTTTTGACCTACAGCCGACCGAAAGGCGAATACAAAGGCGCGGACACTGAAGCGATTATGATTGATTTCTGGCTCGCCAACGCCAAACTGAAAGGCGACGGCGGCGAATATCGCGTGCGTTACACGGTTAACAACACCGAATCGAAATTTATCGAAAAATGGCAGCCGATTTGGCTTTCGGGCTGGAATGCGGGCGCGCACAAAGTAAAGCTCGAACTCGTTGACCAAAACGGCAATCTGGTTGACAACGGCGGCTACAATTCGACGACGCGCGAAATTACCGTTATCAGGTAAATCATTTGCGCCGACTTCAAGTTTGCCCTCGAAATTTAGGATGTAAACTTGAAGTCGGCGCTGATTTCTTTTAACCTCACAAGATTAAATTCAGCTTTTTAGAACAAACTATTTTAGGAGAGTAAATATTTTATGCGACGTGATACTACGTCTTGGTTTAGTCATAATCTGGGCGCGGAAATGCCGCTCGTGGCTTACGGAAATGCGGGTTATCCGCTTCTGATGTTTCCGACCGCCGCCGCCGATTATCTCGAATACGAACGGTTTTTATTGATTGATGCGATCAAGCCTTTGATTGAAAGCGGGCAGATTCGCGCTTATTCGATCAACAGCGTCAACCGCTATTCGCTTTTGAACAAAGAAGCGCATCCTGCTTGGAAAGCCGAGCTGCTGACGCGCTACGACCGATATATTACCGAGGAAGTTTTGCCTTTGATTCGCAACGAATGCGGCGATGATGCTCGCCCGATGACGACAGGCGCATCGCTCGGCGCAACGCTTTGCGCCAATGCTTATTTCAAACATCCTGATTTATTTCGCGGAACGATAGCAATGAGCGGCTCTTACGATATTCGCGGATTTTTAGACGGCTATCACGACGATAACGTCTATTTCAACAATCCAATCGAATATATGCAGAACTTAAACGATGATTATTTTCTTCCGATTTTGCGAAAAGCCGATTCGATTGTGATTGTCACAGGTTCGGGAGCTTTCGAAGCGCCGGAGCGCAGCCGCGACCTTTCGCGCATTTTGCACTCGAAAGGCATCCCGCATCTTTTGGAAGTTTGGGGCGCTGATGTTCGCCACGATTGGGATTGGTGGCGTAAAATGCTGCCGTATTTTCTGGGCAGATTCTTGTCTTAATCGCGCCAGCCCGTTTTGCGCGCCCATTCTTCAAACGCACGCCGCCGCTCGTCTAAATTGTCGGGCGGCTGTTCGTTTGATTTTCTGATTGCTTCGTTGTGCGCTTTGATGTATTCGGAATAGGGCGTTTCCAATCCGACGGCGGCTCGGCGTTCGTCTATTTTTTCCGGCTCGAAAATTTCATTCGGCGACATTGCGTCGCGCTCGTTCCAATCAAATTGGCTGCCGTAAATTTGCGGTTTGCCTTCAAAACTCAAAATCCTGTCTTCCAGATACGCCGCCTGCCATATAGGATTTTCACCGCGTTCCGATTGCTCTTTTAAAATCGGCAGAAATCGTCTTTGCAAATCCGGGCGCGAAATCGCGTGCTGTACGATGAGCCAGGCGGCTTCCGCACCGTCTTCGCCGACCAGAGATTTACCGAGCCAGCCGTTTTCGGCGAGAATTTCTTCGAGCCGCGCGGCGTTTTTCAAATGAACAGCTTCCATCGTCGGATGATAACCATCGAAAAGCTCGCCGGTCTTTGCCAATTCTTCGCGCGCGCGCTCGTCTTCCGCCCGCATTGCCAATAGCTCCTGCCTTAATTTTTCATTTGCCGCGTTCATAGATTTTTACCTGTAAATTTTCTCCGAGCGTTCGAGTTTCGGCGAGAAGAAACGAGTCGAGAAAATTCGGCGGCAGAAAAACTTCGGCGTCCGAGATTGTTTCGGGAATTTCGGTGACAAACCACCTTTCAATGTCATTTTTGAACAACTCGAAAACTTTCGCGCCGCCCGTGATGAACAAATCACAATTCAAATATTCCGCGAGCGCGAGAACTTCTTCGCGGCTTCGCACCAGCAAAACCGACGGTTGATGTCCGATTTCGTGCTTTCGGCTCAAAACGATGTTTAAGCGATTTGGTAAAGGCTTCCCGATTGAAATCCAAGTGTTCCAGCCCATCAAGACGGCGTTTCCGGTCGTCGTTTGTTTGAAAAAACGCAAATCGGATTTGTAATGCCACGGCAGTTTCCCGTTTTTGCCGATTGCCAGATTTTGCGCGGCGGCGACTATTGCAGCGATTTTCATTAATATATCACCGCCGAGACGCAGAGACGC
>DASVQU010000037.1:0-50540 GCA_036388995.1 Pyrinomonadaceae bacterium
TGTGGAGCTAACAGCCAAGTATTTTCGGCGCATAGAAAAGGTGATTTTAAAGTGTCTCATAGATCGAAAATGTTGAAGAGTTTTGGGATTTTGGTTATGAGACGACTGATGAGACAAAATGCTTAAATGGCTATACCCTAATAATCAGTGCTAAATATAATTTAATCAACAAATAAACTGTCTCAAAAAGGTATGACTTATGAGACACTTTTTAGTTTGTTTTTACTGTCTCATAAAGGGGCGTTTTTGAGACAAGTTTTTATGTCGTCAATATGAAAATTTAGTTTCCTTCAAAATCTTTACTGTTCAGCCAAAAAATTTACTCCATGCATTTCTTCGTTAAGATTGAGAACCTGTGGAGCGAATTGATAACGTTTCGAGATAACTGTTACTGTCACAGTTTGACCTGCCTGAACATCTTGAAAACGATAATAGCCAAATGAGTTTGTTCTAGCGGCGTGTGTTTTTCCTTCCGCATCGGTCAAATAGACAACAGCATTTGCCAACCCGCGATTTGTGTTTATCAAAACTCTTCCAGAAATGGAAACTGATGCGGCGGTTGTGGCGGCGATACTCACAGAGCCGTTTTGATTGTTAGCCGCGCCCGTTGTGCCCTCCGTGCGCGTTATGTTTGTGCCGCTCGCATTAACAAACGACGTGCCGCCCGCCCTTGCATTTCCGCCGCCGTAGCCGCCGCCGCCGCCTCCACCGCCCACACCTGAACCGCCGCCGCCGCCGCCAAAACCATAACCCCCAACGCCATAACTGCCACCTCCCGCTCCGCCGCCTGACAGCGTTCCAGCTCCGCCGCCAGTACTTAAGGCTCCAGTTTCTCCGTTGGCATTAAAACCGCCGCCGCCGCCTGCGGCGCTGTCCGTTCTGCCGCCGCCCGCAATTCCCTGAGCTGAAATTCCACCTCCGCCACCAGTAAGTGAGTTAGCTCCTCCTCCTGCTCCGGCTACAATTAACAGAGTTGACACTCCGCTGCGAGTCAAAATTACTGCTGAGCCGCCACCGCCGCCGCCGCCGCCAGCTCCGGCATAAGTAGCTGCAATACCACCAGCAATGCCGGTCACCAGCGTTAGCACATCGCTCGCTTGCAACAAAAATGTCGCCGCAACGGTCGCTCCGCTTCCGCCACCGGCTCTTGTGTTATTTCCGCCGTCAGCACCGCGTACAGTGATGCGATAATAGCCCGTTTGCGTGATGTTTTGAGTCGTGTCGCTCGGCGTGAGTAAATCTAAACGGTTTACGGTTGCTTGAAAAGCATTTGCGACGGAAGCGCTCAACAAAAACATAACGCCGATGATTATAATTTGCAGTTTTTTCACTCTTTTCACTCCTGATTTGTCGGCTGCGGCAGTTTGTATTTTTTCTTATCAAGCAGTCTCAAAAAGGGACGTTTTTGAGACTGGTTTCAGTTTATTCTAACTGTCTCGAAAAGGGGCGTTTTTAAGACACCCTTTTCTCTAAGTGCTGACTTTAATTTTCACAACGAAATTGCGAATATTTAACAGATGGATAGTAGATTATTGATGCCACATCTCTAGGTTCCCTTGTGTTTACTTCCAAGCATCTTTCGTTATTAAACTATAATCGAAGTTTGTGAGCGAACTCGATAAACAGGATAATGTTCTTACCGGAGAATTAAAATGAAAAAAGTTGCGCCGTCCCTTTTATTCCTTTTTGTTTTAGGCACTTTCGCTTTAGCGCAATCAGACAAAATTACCCGTCCTAGGATAGTTCCGTCTCCTTCTCCTTCAAGAACGATAGCGACCGGTCAAACCGATTCATCCATCCAAAACTCAAACAAACGTCCTCCTGTAATAAACGGTAATTCGGGACAAAGTAGTGACATCAAAGACAATCGCACCACTTCACCACCTGTTCTGATTGACGGTAATTCGAAGAGCCGTCCGACACCTTCGACTCAAAACGAACAGCCTGTTACCGAAGAGGATGAGGACAGCGAAATCATCAAAGTTGAAACTAACCTTGTGACCCTGCCCGTGTCGGTTCTTGACCGGGACGGACGTTTCATCTCCAACCTCGAGCAGCAGGATTTTCAAATCTTCGATAACGGTGCTCAGCAAAAGATCGAATATTTTCAATCGGTCGAATCCCCCTTTACCGTCATTTTATTGATCGACGTAAGTCCTTCAACCCAATATCATATTGAGGAAATACAAGATGCGGCTATCGGCTTCATCAACCAACTGCGTCCGGAGGATAAAGTGATGATTGTTTCCTTCGACGAAAATGTTCACGTCCTGAGTCCCATCACAAACGACCGTAAGGTTCTTGAGGAAGCTATTTACCAGACCGACTTCGGCGGCGGAACGAGCCTTTTCGAAGCCGTCGACTTTGTCATAAACCGGCAACTCAAACAAATTGAAGGTCGGAAAGCGGTCGTGCTTTTTACCGACGGCGTTGACACTACCTCTTACAGAGCAAGTTACCAAACTACCATTCATGATGCACAGGAGACGGATGCACTTATTTACCCCATTCGTTATGACACTTATCGTCCGCCGCAGCCGCAGCAAACGCAGCAAGAACAGCAGCAGGGGGTAGGCAGCAGCAGTAGGACAAGTGTCACAATAGGGGGAAGAAACGTTCTACTCGGTCCTGCATCTCGCGAGGAACACGAAGCCGGCAAAAGATATTTGGAAGAACTTGCCCGCAACAGCGGTGGCAGGACAGTGGAAGCTCTTAACAATCTGAGCGGTGCTTTTTCCAATATTGCCAACGAACTCCGGCGCCAGTATTCCATCGGATACTACCCTGAAAAAATAGGACAGAAAGGCGAGCGAAGGCAGATAAGAGTTCGTGTAATGCGGCAGAATGTAGTGGTACGGACTAAATCAGGCTATATTGTCGGCGGTGAAAACAAAAACCTGAATGGAAAATAAGTCCTGACGGCTTAAGTTATGAGGGTCTTAGAAATTCTGTGTAAATGAGTTAGACTTCAGGGGATTTTGTTCTATTGGTGTGCTAACTCCTTAAAACTTAATAAAACTTATAGGATTTTATAGATAAGATTTGTATTAAAGCGGCGATTTTATCGAAGTCAAATTAACTTAAATAAACATAAAATAATTAACGTTTTAGATTCGTAATCAACTGCCGCCCCGGTTTTACTCAATTGCCATGAATCAGTCAGCCAGCTTTAAGCCATAACAAGGTAAAACAGGTTGCAGAAAACCGTCTCAAAAACGTTCCTTGTATAGCACCACAAGATTAGGACACTACGGACAGAAATCGAAAATAACTCGGCACAAACTCGATTGAAACGACTTCGCCTTTGAGTGTGGTGTTTGCTTCTTTCGTCGGGCGATATGTCAAAACCACCGGATTTGCCAGTTTTCTCGCTTCGCAGCCGATTTGCCGTCCTTCGAGATCGGGCGCGAAAGTTTTCATCGGCACTTTTTGCAATTCGGGGGCGCTGAAAATCAGGGCTTTGTCTGCCGGATTGTCGCCTTGAACGACAAATGTGCTGCTTTTTCCACGGCATTCGATTTCGGTCAGAATTCCTAAAATGCGCTGTTCGCCGGCGCGCGGTTTTCTTAATGCTTCGTTTAAGGCTTGAAGCAAGCCTTCTTCCTGCGAAATTACCGTTAAAGGCGCGTCTTTGCCTTTTATTTCCTCGATTTCGATTGCGTTAAGCTGCGCACGGATATTTCGCGCGCTGACGGCGACCGATTGCGCATTCAAACGCAAATCTTTATCGGCGGTTGTTTGAAAAACTTTGTCGGCGAGCGTTTCCGCTTCGACGTAATTCGTCAGCCGCAAATTGACTTGAGCCAAATCAAAAACAAATCGCAGATTTCCCGGTTCGAGCCGAATCGCTGTTTTCAGCAGCCCGACGGCTTCGCCCAAATCTTCGCCGTTGATTAAATTGATGTTCGCCAAAACCTGATAAGACGCGGCGAAATTCGGATTCATCTCGATTGATTTCTTGAGCAGAGCGCGCATTTTCGCGGTTCTGGCAGCCGGAATTGCTTTGATGTAACCGCCGGCGTCTGCTTCCTGCTTAAACAAAGCGTACCCGTATAAAAACGGCGACAGAAAACCGCCCGCGCCGATTCGCAAAGCCTTTTCAAAATGCGGCTCGGCGGCGGCGAATTTTTTTTGCAGCGTCAGCGCCGCGCCGAGCGAAGCGTGCGCGACCGGATTTGAATCATCCGCTTTGACCGCTTTTTCGAGCAGCACGGCGGCTTCGGCAAAACGATTTTGCTGAAACAAAAGATGCCCTAAAATCGTCATTGCTTCGGACTCGGAAATCGCACCGGTTTGCAGTTTTAAATCCGCTTCGGCAATGGTTTTTAACTCGATTGAGACGCCCGCAAATTGTTTCGCGGTCAAATAATCTTTCAGTTCTTTTTCGAGCGTCGCGCTGTCAATCCGAAAGGCGGTCTTAAAAGCGTCCGAAACCGATTCTCCGGCGAGCAGAAGCGAGAAAAATTTGTTGAATTCGGCGTGCCGCGCGCCGGTTTGAAAATAATGAGCCAGCGCCCACGACTGGGCGTAAAACACGGTTCTGCCGTGATTGCCTTGATTTTGCAGGGCGAAACGGTCGGTTTTGAAAAAAGTCTCAAACGGAATCAAGGTTTCGCTTTCCAGCAGTTTAAGCAGTGCTGGCTGCGCTTCTCCCAAAACAAAGCGGTCGTTTTCAGCGCGGAACGTTTGAAAATATTCGGCAAGCCCTTCGTTGAGCCACGGCGGAATGTCTGCGCGCTGCAAATTGTTGTGAACGACGAAATGAACGTATTCGTGATAAACCGTGCCTGGCGCAAGGGCGGTTTTTTCATTGACCGGAAAAACTATGTAATTCGCCTCAAGCCCGGATTGAAAATAACCGGCGGCGGCTGTATCAACCGAGCCGTTTGAGCGAAGCGGCTGAAACGCGCTGTAAGATTCCGGCGAATCGAAAACGACAACGCGCAGTGGGAGCGACGAATTGAGATTTAATTGGGGAAATTGCTGGCGGAAAAACTCCCGAAACTGTTCGAGATTGCGCGCGACGGCGCGAATACGATTTTCCGAAGCGTTTCCGGTTAATTCAAAATTCTGCGAACGGACGCGCGTCCAAGCGTCTTTCGCGGAAGCTGCGGAAGGGAGCAGCAAAAGCAAGGCGACGATAACAAGTCGGACACTGAAACTGAATTTTGTATTTATTCTGGCTTGCAATTTGGTCTGGCAAATTTTGAAAATGAATTTCTAAAAAGACGAATCGTTTGATGCAATTTTAGCGCAACGGGCTGACCGAAATGCGGTAATGCGCTACAATTTTCTCAATGAATACGCAATCATTTTCAGCTTTGGAATACGACAAGCTGCGCGCGCTTTTGACGCGCTATACGCAAACGCCGATGGGTGCGGGGCGAATTGAAGATTTACAGCCGGTTCAAGACCGCGCCGAATTGCAGCGACAGCTCGACGCGGTTGCCGAAACGGTCGCGCTCAAAGAACGCGGCGCGGGTTTTAATTTTTCGAGCATCGCCGATCCGTCTGATTCGCTGGCAATTTTGCGAATCGAAAACGCCGCTCTTGAACCGCTGGCAATGCTCGATTTGGCGAATTTGATAGAACAGGCTTTGTCGGCGCGTTTGATAATTTTGTCGGAAAAAGAATCTGCTCCGGTTTTAACTCAAATCGTCGAGCGCGTGCCGCGCGAATTGCAGCGCGTTTCAAGACGCTTGCAGGAAAAAATTCTGCCCGGCGGAATACTCGATGACCGCGCTTCGCCCGAACTCGCCAGAATTCGCAGCGACATCAATCGCCAGCGCGAACGCATTTCAAAATCGCTCGAAAGCATTATGGCGAAAACCGAATCCGCCGTACAGGACGAATTTATCACAGTTCGCAACGACCGTTTTGTGATTCCGATCAAAGCCGATTTTCGCGGTCGTCTGCACGGCGTCGCACACGGTTTTTCGTCTTCGGGGCAAACAATTTTTATCGAGCCGCTGCAAACAATCGAGGCGAACAACGAATTGCAGGCTCTGCGCGAAGCCGAAGAACGCGAAACGGCGCGCGTGCTTTACGATTTGACTGAAACTCTGCGCTGGGAATTAACGGGAATCGAAGCCGCGATTGCCGCCGTTTCCGAGCTTGATTTCATCAACGCCAGAGCGGCGTTTTACCGCGCTTTTGATTGCGTCGTACCGAAAATATCGGCTGATGACATTTTATTTTTGCGCGAAGCGCGTCACCCGCTTTTGGAAGAAAATCTGCGAAAACAGGGCGGGGAAATCGTGCCGCTGTCGTTTGAAATGACGGCGGAAAAGCCGGTGATGATTATTTCCGGCGCGAACGCGGGCGGCAAAACCGTTGTTTTAAAAACCGCCGGACTTTTGAGTTTAATGGCTTTATCGGGCGTCCCTGTTCCGGCAAACGACGCCGAAGTTCCGTTTTATCGCTCAATACTGGCTGACATCGGCGACCAGCAATCGCTCGCGGCGAATCTTTCGACTTTTACTTCGCATGTTTCAAACATCGCCGGAATGATGCAATCTTGTGAGCGCCCTGGGCTGGTTTTGCTCGATGAAGTCGGAACGGGGACAGACCCGGAAGAAGGCTCGGCTTTGGGCGTCGCGGTGGTGGATCATTTCCGCCAAAACTGCGGCGCACACGTTCTGGCTTCGACGCATTATCGCGGTTTGAAAATGTACGCAGGAAATTCGCCGGGCGTGCAAAACGCTTCGGTCGAGTTTGACGAAAAAACGTTAAAACCGACTTATCGTTTGCGAACCGGAATTGCCGGAATTTCAGCCGGAATCGAAATTGCACGACGTTTCGGAATCCCCGATGCGGTGATTGAGAATGCGAAACTAAATGTTGATCGTTCGTCACTCGACGCCTCGGAATATTTAACGAATCTGCGCCGCGAAGTCGCCGAAGCCGAAGATTTGCGCCGCGCGGTGGAAGAAGAGCGCCGCGCAACCGCCGAAAAATATTCGCAGCTCGAACGCGATTTTCAAAAACGCGAGCAGGAACGCAGCCGCGAGTTTGGACGCGAACTGGCGAAAACATTAGAAGAATTCGACCGCCAATCGCGCGCTTTGCTCGAAGGCATCGAAGACAAAACTATTCGCGCCAAAATCGAGAAAGACGCTCAAGCCAGAAAAGCAGAATTAAAACGCGCCGCAGCCGCGACGATCAACGACCAATCGGCTTTTGCCGGAGATTCAAAAGCAAAAGAACAAGCTCCGAAATCCGATTTACCAATCGCTGTCGGCGCAAAGGTGCGTTTGAAAAATTTCGGCTCGATTGGAACGGTTGAAAAACTGAGCGATAACGAAGCTGAAGTTCTGGTCGGCGTGATGCGCCTGCGTGAAAAAGTTGAAAATTTAGAACGAGTCGCCGATGAACAGCCGCAGCAAACGCAGGGAAAACTCGAACGATTGCAGGAAAAAGCCAAAAAGAACGAATCGAATCTGCGTTTTGAAGAGGAAAACCGCAACGCCGAGTTAAATCTCGTCGGAAAGCGCACGGACGAAGCTGAAGATTTGCTCGACAAATTTTTGGACAACGCTTATTTAAGCGGTTTCCCGCGCGTGCGCGTGATTCACGGCATCGGCACTGGCGCTTTGCGAGCGGCGGTTCACAGCTTTTTGAAAAATCATCCGCACGTTCAACGCTACGCTATTGCCGCGCGAGACGAAGGAGGCAATGGCGCAACTGTTGTCGAACTGAAAAAATAACGATAAGCCGAAATTAAAAATGAAACTTCAGTTTAGCGGCGGGCTTGCCCGCCCTTCAATGCGAAAGGCGGGCAAGCCCGCCGCTAAACAAATATTGATTTTAATTTCCGTATAATTTCAACTAAAAAGAGCGACGAAATGAGATTCGTCGCTCTTTTTAGTTTTGCGTTTCGTTAAAACTAACGCGGCACGGGCGGATTAGCGCCGGGCGGTAAGAGAAACAAATCGTAACCGGCGCGGTCTTTGTTACCGCCGTTGACGATTGTGATGCGGCGCGGGTCAATTCCGCGATTTCTGACGAGATAATCGCGCGCGCGCACTCCCAGGCGGTCGGGCGAAGTCAAACGGCTGCCGCGTCTGCCGTAAGTGATGATGTAGGCTTGATAATCAGGGCGGTTCGCCAATTCAATCGTGAAATTGTCGAGACGCGCTTTGACATCATCGAAGGCGACAAACGTAAAGCAATCGAAACAAGTGATTGGCGGCGGCGGCGGCGGCGGTTTGACCGGGACGGTCGCCGTGTTGGCGGCGCGACAGCTCTCATCGCCCGTCGTGTCTTCGGATTCGAGACGTGCCGTTACCGATTGTCCGGCTAAACCGGTCGTGTCAACCGTAATCGAAGGCGTGCCTTGACCGCTCGTGATGCGCGCGGATTCGGGTGATACCGTCCAGCGATATGCGAGCGGAGTCGGTCCGCCGTAGTTGACGCTGCTCGAAAATGTAATCAAATCTCCGTCGGTTACTTCCGTAGGCGCATCAACGCGCAAATCGTAGGGACAGAATTTTTCGAGGACGCGCTCGTTGTAAGTCAAACAAATGCAGCTTCGGCGTCCGGCGTTGACGACAATTTCTCTTGTCCAGCTTTTTTTAGGAAACTGAATCTCGACCACATAAGTGCCGGGGGACAAATCAACTTCGTTCGGATTCGGATTGCCGGATAAGCCCCACGGTTTGCCGTTGACCAAAACCGGATAAGCGGCGGGCATAGTTTTGACCGAAAGCCTGCCGGTCGTCGGAACTGCCTGTTGACGGTTGCGTCTCTGCGCACTCGCGTCCGTCAAGCCGAAAACGAGCAGTAAACTGAAAACGAGAAACGTGCTGTAACAAATTCTTTTCATCGGTTGTGCCTCTCAAAAAATCGCACCGAAATAACATTTGCGGCTAAAAATTTGGACGCGCCCGGCGGAATCGTTTGATTCTTATCAAATCGAGCCGCCGGACGCTGGCTGTCGCCGCGAATCTTTATTCGGAGTCTTTCTCCTCTTCTTGTTTTTTCCGCCAGCGTCGCCGCGCAACCGCGCCTACGCCCGCTAATCCTGTGCCGAAAAGCAGCAGCGTCAACGGTTCGGGAATCGGTTTCGGCGTCGGCGTCATTGTCGGCGGCGGAGTTTTCGTTCCACTAGGCGTCGGTGTTACTGTTGGCGTCGGCGTGACTGTTGGCGACGGGGTTTCCTTCGGCGTCGGCGTCACGGTCGGCGTAACCGTTGGAGTTGGCGTCACAGTCGGTGTTTCGGTCGGCGTCGGCGTTACGGTCGGCGTCGGAGTAATTGTCGGCGTCTCCGTCGGGGGGGGAATCGTCGCTGTAGGCGTTACAGTCGGAGTCTCTGTCGGCGTCGCCGTTGGAGTTTCCGTCGGTGTTGGAGTCGGTGTGTCCGGCGGCGTCGGAGTCGGCGTTTCTTTATCTCTCGGAATAAAGAACAGCGGAATTGCGCCGAAACCTAAAACCCACCACGGAAAACCGCCGCGCCGCGCAATCGCTGGCGGAACCGGCATATCCGGGCAATCGCACGGTTCTTCCGTAATTTCGACTACTTCTTCGGTTTGAATTCGCGGATTTGCGGGCGGCGTTTGCTGCGGTACGGCTGTGCCGTTGCTGCGCGGCTCGTCCTGCGGATCGAGCCGCAGCTCCGAGAAACTGCCTTTGTTTAGATTATTCGGATTGCTGCTGACGACTTGAACAACGTCCGACAATTTTATCGAACCGGCTTTGATCGCCGATGATGCCAGCACAATGGAGAATAAACTGACGACGGAAAGAAAAATCCGAATCGGTCTGTTTTTCATAACTGTTTCCTAACGTTTGCGATTCGCTTCCAAAAATCGAAGAAGTCGAACACGGCTGAAACTCCAACAGACAAATCGCTTTACGGCGATTTGCTCTATATATGGTTCGAGAGTGGTGGGATTGTAGCAGAAAATTCAAAAAACGCATCAAATTTTTGAGAAAAATTCTAGTGTTTTGTCAAATTGACTTAGTAAGTTTCTAACATTTTGTCAAATTGACTTATCGGCTGCCGCAATTCCCAAACGCTCCACTCCAAAACTGCGGGAGCTTTCGGTTGTCTCAACTCAAAATAAGTGCTAATCAGCAGCAGTTTCCAGAATTTTTTGGCGGATTTGTTAAATAGATAAACCACCGAAGACACAAAGGCACAGAGTTTTTTATTGTTATTTCCTCTGTGCCTTTGTGTCTCTGTTGTGAAGTTAAACTAAACTTTATTCTTCTTTCGGCTCGCTCGCGCCGTTTTCGCCTCCGCCGCGTTTTTGTTCTTCGCGTAAGACGGCGCGGCGCGAGAGCTTGATTTTATTGCCCTCTTTGCCGATGCATTTGACCATCACCTGCTGACCTTCTTTCAGCTCGTCGCGCACGTCGCGCACGCGGCGATCCGAGATTTCCGAAATATGCAGCAGCCCGTCAACGCCGGGGAAAATTTCGACAAACGCGCCGAAATCAACAATTCGAGAAACCGTGCCGAGATAGTTTTCGCCGATTTCTGCTTCCGCCGTTAAAGCACGGATGCGGTCAATCGCGGCTTGCGCGGCTTCGCCGTCGGCTGACGCAATCGAAACCGTGCCGTCGTCCTCAACATCAATTTTGGCGCCCGTTTCTTCGACAATCGCGCGGATAATCTTGCCGCCGGGTCCGATGATGTCGCGGATTTTGTCCGGGTTGATTTTAATCGTGACGATTCGCGGCGCGTTCGGCGCAATGTCTGCACGCGGTTCGGCAAGCGTCTGATTCATAATATTCAAAATATGAAGCCTGCCTTTGCGCGCCTGTTCGAGAGCTTCCGCCATAATCTGCGCGTTGATTCCCTCGATTTTAATGTCCATTTGCAGAGCGGTAATGCCTTCGGCGGTTCCGGTGACTTTGAAATCCATATCGCCGTAATGGTCTTCCGCACCCGCAATATCCGACAAAATCGCGTAACGATTGCCTTCCATAACAAGCCCCATTGCCACGCCCGCAACCGGAGCTTTAATCGGAACGCCAGCGTCCATCAAACTCAGACAGCCGCCGCAGACCGAAGCCATCGAGCTTGAGCCGTTCGATTCGGTGATGTCGGAAACAATTCGGATTGTGTAGGGAAATTCTTCGGCGGAAGGCAGAACGGCTTCGAGCGCCCGACGCGCCAGTGCGCCGTGACCGATTTCGCGCCGCGACGAGCCGCCGACTCTGCCGGTTTCGCCGACAGAATAAGGCGGGAAGTTGTAATGCAGCATAAAGCGGCGTTTGACTTCGCCTTTTTCGATGTCGTCCATAAACTGTTCGTCATCTTTCGTGCCGAGCGTGGAAACGACAAGCGCCTGCGTTTCGCCGCGCGTAAACAGCGATGAACCATGCGTGCGCGGCAGCCAGCCCACTTCGCAGGAAATCGCGCGAATCTCGGAAAAACGGCGACCGTCCGGGCGGCGGCGTTTGCCCAAAATATCTTCGCGGAAGATTTTTTCTTTCAAAGTCGAGAAAATCTTGCCAGCCATTTGTTTTCTCGTTGAATCTTCATCGGAAGCGTAAGACTCGCTGACTTCTTTTTTGAGCGCGTCAACCGCCGCGTAAGAAGCCTGTTTGTCCTGCGTTTGCGTGTCGAGCGCGGCGCGCAATTGTTCCGAATACTTTTCTTCGATTTCGCGCGCCATTTCCGCATCGGGTTCGGGCGCAGTCCATTCGCGTTTTTCGATGGCGAGCGCTTTGCCGAGTTCTTTCTGCCAGCGACACAAACGATTGATTTCTTTGTGTGCGAGCATCAGAGCTTCGACCATAATCGTTTCAGAAATTTCCTGTGCTCCGGCTTCGACCATAACAATGGCTTCTTCGGTTCCGGCGACGATTAAATTCAAAGACGATTCGCGGCGTTCGTCGTAAGTCGGATTGATAACGTAGCGCTCGCCGATTAAACCGACGCGAACGGCGGAAACCGGAGTCGTAAACGGTGCGTCCGACAAATAAAGCGATGCGCTCGCGCCGATTATCGCAATCACATCCGGGTCATTGTCCGGGTCGGCGGAAATGACTGTGGCGATAACTTGAGTTTCAAAGCGAAAACCATCGGGAAAAAGCGGGCGCAGAGGGCGGTCAATCAAGCGGCTCGTAATTGTTTCTTTTTCTCCGGGACGACCTTCGCGGCGAAAGTAATTTCCCGGAATGCGACCGGCTGAATATGCTGATTCGCGGTATTCGATGGTCATCGGAAAAAAGTCCAAACCTTCTTTGGCTTCTTTGGCGCAAACAGCCGTGACCAAAACCATTGTGTCGCCGTAGCGCATAATTACCGCGCCGTCGGCTTGTTTAGCGACTCGTCCCGTTTCGAGGGATAATTCTTTGTCGCCCAATTTAATTGATTCGTTCAAATATTTTTTCTGTGGCATTTCTTCCTCGTGGATAGCGAATCGTGAATCATGAATCGCAGTTATTTTTAATTTCGATTCCAACTGAATTTCCAACTTAAATTTATTCAACGACGATTAACGACTAACGATTAACGATTTACTAAACAAAAGGCGGCAGAAGCTCTTGCCGTGAAAGCCTCTGCCGCCGTTCGATTAAATATTCTCTTGACGACTGTTTCCTTTTGCCGCGAGATTCGCGCCGTCACGTTCGGCTCTCGTAGGGCAAACTCTTCGATGGAAACAACTAACAATTTACAAACGGCTCGAAGCAGCCGTTTCATCAATTACGAATTTCAAATTATGAATTACGAATTGAGGAATATTTTCTAAGATTAAAATTAAATTCCGACATTCGTAATTCGTAATTCGTAATTCGTAATTTATCTCCGAAGTCCGAGCCGTTCGACAATCGTGTGATACTGCTCGATGTCCTTGCGCTTGAGATAATCAAGCAGGCTGCGACGCTGCGAGACCATCTTCAGAAGCCCTCGACGCGAGTGATTATCTTTTTTGTGCGTTTTAAAGTGATCGGTTAATTCGTTGATGCGCTGCGTGAGCAGAGCGACTTGAACTTGCGGCGAACCCGTGTCGGATTCGTGCGTACGATAGTTTTGCAAAATTTGCTCTTTGGTTTCTTTGGCTGTAGCCATAATATTCTTTAGATAGCCTCTCCTTAATCGCAGAAAACCGCTTTCCAACTTTAGAAAGCGGCAACCGCGTGATTCTAAATTGCTTTGGTAAATTTACACGAGACGTGCGGTTTCTGTCCAGCGCAGGGCTTAACGGGTCGAACCGGCGCCTGCGGAATAATCTTTTTGGGCTTGCAAAATGTTTTCCAAATCGCGTTTTATCTGGAAAACCGCCTCGCGCTCTTTTTCGCTTGCGGCTTTTGAATCGAGCGAACCGGCTTGTGATTGAAAACGCGCAGCGGCGTCGGAAAGAATTTTGAGAGCTTTCGGAATAAGCGGATTTTTCGGTTCACGACTCCAAACATTGTCGAGATTGTTCATCGCTTCTTCCAAAATTTTAGCGATGTCGCCGAGCAATTCGGCGCGCGTTCCGGTCGGAGGCTCGCCCCAATCGGAATTGTCTTTTTCTTTTTCTTTTTTCGCGGGTTTTGATTCGGTTAAAACGCCGAGAACAACGAAACGCCGCTCGGCGGCTTTGACGAAAACTTTTGTTCGCGCGTCAAGCTCCTGCGTGTCGCGGATGATTTCGATTTCGGCTTCGGTTAAATGATCGCGTTTTTGCGCCGAGACGGAAAAAGACAAACCGCCGATCAATAAAAACAAGAGGACAAAAAACAGAGGTTTGAAAAAATATTTACTTTTCACCGAGATTAAATTTTAAGGCTTCTTTTCTTTGGAAAAACCGTTGCCGCCGGAAACTGCGGGTTGCGGCTCTCTCGTCGGCGTTATTCCGCCTGCTGTTTCAGTAGATAAAATTGAATCGCTGAAAAACGAATCGAGTGCGCGGGCGCGGGCGTCGCGGGTAAAATTCAAGATGGATTTTAAATGAACGGCAAATTCAAACGGCGTCGTGCGGCGGATCGTTTCAATTCGCGGCGTGTAGGAACGAAGCGTGATGTCCATTCGGCGAAAGTTGTCGCGCACTTTTCCATCGCCATAGTTGCCTCGCTCAAGAAATTTTATGTGGTTTTCAATAATCGCTTGATATGAACCGAGGTCGGAGAGCGCAGCTTGAAAATCTTCCCGGTCGGTTGCCTCTTCCGCGCGTCGGAGCCGGGCGTCTGCGAGCATTAGACAAAGCTGGGTGCGGCGCTTTAAATCGGATTCATTGGTGAGCTGAGATTTTTCTGCGCCCGACATCGTAAAAACCGGCGGCGGTGCGGTGTCGTTCGCGTCCTGATAATCATTCGGCTGAGCATCCTGCCCGAAAACAAAACCCGTCAGACAAAAAACAGCAACCAGAGAAAATAAACCATTCACCGTTTGTTTCAAAAAATCGTTTTGCATCTGCTTTATTAAGGCTTTTTCTTTTTGCCCGCCCCTTTCTTAACTTGGTTGGCGACCGCCGGTAGCCGCAGTTTTACTTTGTCAATTTCGAGTTGATTCGTTTCCGGTTTCGCAAGCTCCAGAAATTTTTGATAAGCCGCCAGAGCTGCCACGTAGTTTCCCGCAAAATCGTTTGCCGTCGCTAAATAATAATAGATTACAGGTGCATCGGGTTTTGCTTCGATCAAGCGTTCGAATTCTTCTATTGATTCGTTATAGCGCTTTAATTCGTAGAGCGCAAGAGCTAAATTTTGTCGGGCGGTAAAATTTTTCGGTTCGACCGCCAGGAGCTTGCGAAAAAGCTCGACCGCCTGGTCAAATTGACGGGCTTGAACGAGCGCCGCGCCGAAGCCGACGGCGTGTTTAATTTCAGTCGGCTCAAGCTCTTGCGCGCGTCGGCAGTAATCCAGAGACTTCTGCGGATTGACGGTTCTCGTCAAACTGCACAAACGACTTAAAAGAGAGACATTTTTTGTATCAGTTTTAAGAGCTTTCTCCAAAAGCTCGATTCCTTCCGCGCCTTCCGCGCCGACGACGAGCAGCGCGTTTTTCAAACTGACGACTTCCGGCTGATTTTTCGAGCCTTCGTCAATCGCTTCCAAAACTTTCCGGGCGTCTTCGGTTTTGCCGGTTTCGGCAAGCAAACCGGCGAGCAGCGCTTGAGCGCGCCAGCGAGTTTTCGGCGAAGACAATCGAGCGACCGCTTGCAAATCAACAATCGCGGCTTCGGCGTCGCCTTGAGCGGCAAAAAGCTGCGCTCTTTCAAGCAGCGCGGTTGAATTTTGAGAATCAATCGTCAAAGCCCGGTTCAAGCTGTTTTTCGCCGCCGTATTATCTTTCAAACGTCGTTCGAGCGCGCCGCGCGCCGCCCAGACCGAAGCCGGAACATTGGCTTTGCCATCGGTTGCGGTTCTGATTTGCGCGAGCAATTCGTTTAAAGTATTTGAAGAGGTTGAATAACGTAATCTCAACTCGGCAAGCGCGACCATTGCCGGAAAATTATTAACGTCAAGCTCGATTGCCTTTTGTAAAACCCGAACGGTTTCGCCGTAAAGCTGTTTTGATTCTTCCGAATCGGCGGAATTGCCCGCCGAATGTCTATCAACCAAAACTTCGCCGAGCTTTGCCCACGCCAGAGACCAATCGGCGCGCAATTCGACCGCGCGGCGAAAAGCCTTTTCCGCTTCCGCCAAATTTCCCAGAGAAATCAGCGCCGTACCGCGCTGATATTCGGCTTCAGGAAACTCTGGAAAAAGTTTTAAGGCTTCCTGATAAAATTTCAGAGCGCCGTTTAAATCTCCTTTTTCGTGAGCGTTTTGTCCCTGTTCAAACAACGCGACGGCTTGATGTTGAGCGCCGCCTGCGCTTGATTCATTGGTTTGGGCTTGAGCAAAGCCGACCAGCAAAATGGCTGCGGCGGCAAAAGGCAAAAAATAGAAGAAAAATTTATTGAAAAAAGCCTGAGACATAATAAAGGAATAAAAAATTAAACAAATCTTATCACCGGGCAATTAATCGGTCGAACAAAACCTTCCGGTTGCGTCTCGCGTCGAAAGTACGTTAAAATTCGATGCTTGTTTCAAGCAATGCATCTCCTCGGCAAAAAACTTGAACAAAAATCAAGTATCAAACGAGCAAAATGGCGATAGCAGCAAATAAACAAGCATTACTGACCGCACGAACTGTCGCCGCTTCCGAACAAAACCTAGAACAAAAAGAAGTAAATTTGCGCCGAATTTTGCGCGAAATGCGCTCTTGTCTCGTCGCCTTTTCGGGCGGCGTTGACAGTTCTTTGCTGGCTTTAATCGCTACGCAGGAACTGGGCGACAACGCTTTATGCGTGACCGGCATTTCAGCGAGTCTTGCCGCCGAAGAAAAAAAACTAGCCGCCGAAATCGCGCAAAATTTTAATTTTCGTTACGAAACAATCAACACGGACGAGTTGTTGGATGCAAATTATCGGGCAAATGCTCCCGATAGATGTTACTTTTGTAAATCGGAGCTTTACGGTAAACTCGTCCCGTTAGCAAAAACGCGCGGGTTGAATTTTGTTGCCGACGGTTCGACAATTGACGATTTGTCGGATTATCGCCCCGGCAGGCGCGCGGCTGAGGAAAAAGCGATTCGCAGCCCGCTCGTCGAAGCCGGATTAAACAAAGCGGAAATCCGGCAATTAAGCCTTAAATACGATTTGCCGACGTGGGACAAACCGGCGAGTCCTTGTTTGTCTTCGCGCATCGCTTACGGCATTCCGGTTTCGATTGAAAGATTGTCGAAAGTCGAGCGCGGCGAGCAGATTTTGCGCTCGTTAGGATTCCGGCAGTTTCGCGTCCGGTATCATGAAGAATTGGTTAGATTGGAAATCGCTTCGGACGAGATGGATGGGGTTTTGCAGCGGACGATGATTGACCGATTGGCAAGCGAGTTTCGCGCGCTCGGTTTTCGTTACGTCACGCTCGACCTTGCAGGTTATCGCACCGGAGCGATGAACGAGATTTTAAAACGATGAATGATGAATGATGAATGATGAATAAAAAACAGTTCATCATTCATCATTCATCATTCATCATTCAAAATTAATGGCAAACCCGATGGTAGATGATGCACGGCGATTCACGGAGGAAAATCCGTTTGAATCAATGAGAGCGCGTTTTGACCGTGCCGCGCAGCTTCTCGATTTAGACCCGGATTTGTACCGGGTGATGATTGTTCCGAATAGGGAAATCAAAGTTTATATTCCCGTACGGATGGACAGCGGACGCATCGAAGTTTTTGAAGGCTACCGCGTGCAGCACAATTTCGCGCGCGGTCCGGCAAAAGGCGGTATTCGTTACGCGCCGGACGTGACGCTCGACGAAGTTAAAGCTCTCGCGGCATGGATGACCTGGAAATGCGCGGTCGTTAATGTTCCTTTCGGCGGCGGCAAAGGCGGCGTCGTTTGCAATCCGAAACAGATGTCAATCGGCGAATTGGAACGCTTGACGCGGCGGTATGCGGCTGAATTGATTGATTTCATCGGACCGGAAAAAGACGTTCCCGCGCCGGATATGAACACGAACGAGCAAACGATGGCGTGGATTATGGACACTTATTCGATGCACGCCCGCCACACGGTTACTGCCGTCGTTACCGGAAAACCTGTTGAGCTGGGCGGCAGCGCCGGACGCCGCGAAGCTACGGGACGCGGCGTGATGATTGTCGTTAACGAAGCAATTAAGCGATTTAAGCTAACGCCGCAGGAAACGCGCGTCGTGGTGCAGGGTTCGGGAAACGTCGGCGGCTTGGGCGCGCGTTTAATGTACGAAGCCGGTTACAAAGTTACGGCTATCTCGGACGTGAGCGGCGGCATTTATAACGAAAATGGGCTAAATATCCATAAAGTTCTCGAATATCTAAAACAAAATACGACGCTCGAAGGTTACCCGGAAGCCGACCGCGTTTCAAATAAAGAGTTGTTGGAAATCGAATGCGAAGTTCTCGCGCCTTGTGCGACGGAAAATCAAATTACTTCGGAAAACGCGCACAAAATCAAATGCAAAGTTTTGGCTGAAGGCGCGAACGGTCCGACGACGCCCGGCGCGGATTCGATTTTGCACGAGAACGGAGTTTTCGTAATACCGGATATTTTGGCAAACGCGGGCGGCGTCACCGTGTCGTATTTTGAATGGGTGCAAGACCGGATGGGTTATTTCTGGCGCGAAGATGTCGTCAATCAGCGCCTGGAAGAGATTATGGTCGCCAGCTTTAACGATTTGTGCCGGTACGCCGACGCCCATAACGTCGAAACGCGGACGGCGGCTTATATGCTGGCGATTGACCGCGTCGCTTACGATACGAGAATACGCGGGATTTACGCTTAATAATGGGGACGGTTTGACTAAAGATGAAAAGATTTGTCAAATTTTAATCAAATAAACGTGAATAATAGCGAAAAATCTTGATTTTTATTGCTAAGATAAGGTAAGTTTCTCGCTTGAGACGATTTCTGCCAGCAGTTTTGGCGAGAAATTTGATAAACCGAATTGACAAGTAAGCGATTTGCTTTGTATAAGCAAAAGCGAAGTCTTAAAGGGATTTATAATATTTGAATGTGGAGAATGCAGCCTGATTGACCGAATAGGTTTGTGATTTCAGGTTTAAAATTTAGATAAAATTAAATTTATCGAGTTCGCGCCGAAAATATTATTTCCCGTTTTTAGTTTTTTTTGTTAAAACAACGGATTAGCCGCCTAGGCGGTTGTCACCGATGATTAAAACCTAGATTGCTTTTGATAAATTTTTTTTTTCGCCGGAGGAATGTGATGAGACTAGCGAAGAGTGTATTTTTGTTGACACTTACGATGCTGATGATGAGTTTAATCATCTCAGCCCAAACACCGCGATCCGAAGATGAGCCGCGGAATACTGCCCCGACTGTTGGAACGGGCGGTTCGGTCGGTGGTCCGACCGGACTTTTTACAGTTTATGACGGTCAAACTTTGCGGAGAGGCGAATATACCTTCAGTATTGCCTATTCGAATTTCGACCGCGACCCCGGAAATGTGGACATTACCGAGGTTCCTGTTAGCTTTCAAGTTGGTTTAAACGATTATATTGAATTGTTTTTCAACACGGACGCTTGGCGCGGCATTAAAGTTAACTCGCCGAGAAACTTGTCGAGCTTCTATTTACCGAATTCTCAATTTCTGTTGCAAAATCAAAACGGCACGTTTGCGCGTCAAAGCGCGCCGGCAATCGTTTTAGCTCCCGGAACGGGAAACGGTGCTATTTTTAGACCGCAGGGCGGTCAACAGTTTCTTTCGTATCCTTTTATCGGAGGTACGATTGGCACTTTCGGAGTTGTCAGACCGGGTTTCACCGGGATTTTTGGATTCCCCTCCAATGTTAGCCCGACCGTCGGTGCGGTTCGCCCCGGCGGAGGCGGTGCGGATTTATTCCCGGGACTCGGCTCTCCGCTAGGCGGCATTTTGCCGGGGGTCGTTCTGCAAACTACAAACTTAGCGGGAACTGTCGCAACAGGCATTCCGGGCAACACTACATTAACCGCGCCAACCAGCTTTACGGTTGCGCCGAGTTATCTGCCGGACGCGCCGTTTATTAATCGCCAGTGGGGACAGTCTGCTTTCAACACATTTACGGTCGGCGGCAAATTCCGTTTTACCGGACCTAACAATCCGGTCGGAATCGGTTTGATTCCGTTCTACCGTTTTTATGGCGACAGCGCTAACGATGCCAGCGGATTTAATCAACTGCAGCGCGGCGCGGGTCCGGGCGCAGGCGGCTGGAATCCATTTAGCAATCGCGGCGATATTGGTTTGATAGCTTTTGCCGACGGTCGTTTGGCGACATGGGCTAATCTTTCCGGTAATATCGGCTACATCTATAATTCACACGTCAAAGCAGATTTTCCGGGAGCGGAGGATGCTGTTTTGCTTGATCGCGGAGACGAGCTGATGGGTGCAGTCGCAGTTGATTTCCCGGTTAATCGGTATTTCCAACTGATCGGTGAAGCCCGCGCGACGAAATATGTCGGCGGTCGTACCCCGAATGCGTTTGAACAAGATCCGATTGATTTGCTCGGCGGCGTCCGTATTTTTCCGGCGCGCTGGTTCGGAATGAGCTTCTGGTATCGCTGGAATGCGAATCAACAAGACCGCGACATTTTCGATGATTTCACTGCGACTAATACGGTTGACATTATAGGTCCGACTGCGAATATAACCACTAATGTTAATGCGGCTCCGCCGCCGGGCTTTAATACTTCGACTGATCCGCACGGGTTCGGCGCTCAGTTTTTCATTGGCAGACGCAACGCACGCAAAGGTCCGATTCTTAATCAATTCCCGACCATCAACAGCGTGACGATCAGCGATACGGAAATCACTTTGCCTTGCACTCCGCCGCAAGAATCCGCTTCGGGCGGTTGCCGCGACGCCACATCGGTTAGCGTAACGACAAATGCGACCGATCCTGAAAACGATCCGCTCGTTTACCAGTACACGGTTTCCGGCGGAACGATTCAAGGAACCGGCGCAAACGTGACGTGGGATGTTTCGGGACTTCGTCCGGGAACTTACACCTTGTCGGTTGCAGTTGATGACGGCTGCGGCGTTTGCGGACAACCGCGTCAGGAAACAATTCGCGTTGTCGAATGCCCGGATTGCCGTACGCCGCCGCCGCCGCAACCAGTTTGCCCGCTTACCAGTGTAAATGTATCGGCATCGCCGAACGTGGCGAACGTTGGAGAAACCGTAACGTTTACGGCAACGGCTGACGCAGGCGGACAAAGTTTGACCTACGATTGGTCAGTTTCCGGTGGTGAAGTCGTCAGCGGTCAAGGGACGCCTACCCTAACGGTTCGTGCAACCACTGAGGGAACAACCATTACAGCAACCGCGACTGTTACAACTCCAGATCCGACTTGTAGAGCCAGCAATTCTGCCTCGGCTGAAGTTCCGACACGTCCGAGACCGACAGAGCTTGAACGGTATGGCAGGTTGATTCCGAACGCTGAAAAGGCTCGCCTTGATAACGTTGCAGTTGCCGCTCAGAACGCTCCGAACGCGCGCCTGATCATCATTGCAACCGGAAGAAATGCTGCTGCTGCTAGACGCAGAGCGAATTTCGCCAGAAATTATCTCGTCAACACGAGAGGCATTGATCCGGGACGCATTGACATTCGCAACGGCGGAGTCGGAACGGATGAAACGGTAATTTGGCTTGTTCCTGCAGGCGCCGATGATCCGGCTCCGGCTGCAACGCCATTTGAGTAAATCTTTGAAATGCTCGCGTCTCGTTTTAACTTTAGAAACGAGACGCGACCTTAACCGGATTGCGGGCGACCAATTTCTCCGAGAATATTGGAGAAACAGTCGCCCGCACCAATATAAAAATCATGAAAGACCGAATTACTGAATCTTTCATCTTTAACTTCTAACCACTCCAACGGGCGGACAACCGCCGCAATTTCCCAAAACATCACAAGCAAGCAGTTTTGCGTAAATTTCTCGCAAAATTCGACGCTCCCCGGCATCTAAAAAACGAGCGCGTTTAAAAAAATGTCGCGCCGTAATAAAATCAGAGTAATTTAAGACTTATGCAAACCGAATTTATCAAGAGAGTTTTGTCCAATCTTCTTTGTTTAGCGCTTTGTTTGGCAGCCGGTCTCGTATCGGCACAAGCGGGAACCGGGGACAATGCGCCTGAAACTTTGGGACGTTTCGGCGCGTGGCAGGGTGTCGGACCGCTCGGCGGCGACGTGCGCTCGCTCGTCGTTGACCCGAAAGATAAAGACAGACTTTATTTCGGCACGCTCGACGGGCAGATTTACACTTCGCCCGACGGCGGGAAAAGCTGGCGGATTTTGTATAACTTCAATCGCCCGCAGTTGGTGGTAGATAACATTTGGATTGATTCGCGCGATTCGCGGACGCTTTACGTCGGCGCGCACCGCCACAAAGAAGGCGGCGGATTTTACAAATCAACTGATGGCGGAGCTAATTGGCGCCAAGCCAAAGACCTTCAAGAAGAAGCCGTTTATGCAATTGCTCAATCGGCTTCAAACCCGGATATGTTTGCCGTCGGAACGTATCACGGCATTTTCGTTTCGTTCGATTCGGGCAACAATTGGGAAAAACTGCCGAACGAAAACATTCCCGGACTGGTTAACGTCGAATCTTTGGCGATTGACCCGAAAAACCCTGATGTAATTTACGCCGGAACCTGGTATCTGCCTTATAAAACGACCGACGGCGGGAAAACCTGGCGCGTTATCAAGCAGGGAATGATTGAAGATTCCGACGTTTTTGCGATTGATATTGATCCGCGCAATCCGCGCCACATTTTCGCATCGGCTTGCAGCGGCATTTACGAGTCGAAAAATTCGGGCGAAAATTGGACAAAAGTGCAGGGAATTCCGTCGCAATCGCGCCGCACGCGCTGGATTGTCCAGCATCCTTCAAAACCCGGCTACGTCTTCGCCGCGACGACCGAAGGCTTTTGGATGACGGCGGACGGCGGCAGCTCGTGGGCTTTGACGACTTCGAGACAGCTCGAAATCAATATGATTGCGGTTCACCCGGAAGAGCCGAACAAAGTTTTCATCGGCACGAACAACTACGGGATAATGGTTTCAAGTGATTTCGGCAAAACTTTTTCGATGACCAACGCGGGTTTCAGCACGCGCCTGACGAAAAATATCGTCGCCGACCTTGAAAAACCGAATCGTCTTTATTCTTCGACGATAAACACGGCGACCGGCGGCGGATTTTTCTTTGTCAGCGAGGACGGCGGCGATACGTGGCGGGCTTCGATGAAAAACTACCCGCAGCGTTTGATTGTCTATTCAATTTTGCAGGATCAGGAAGAACTGAACACGATTTATCTCGGAACGAATTTCGGCATTTATCGTTCGCTCGACCGAGGCGCTTCCTGGGCGGCGGTGACCGCGCCGAAAAAGCCTGTCGCGCGCCGAGCACCCGCGAGAAAAGGAAAAGCTGTGGCTAAAAAGCCTGCGGCGAAACCGGCTGCAAACGTCGCGCAAGCTCCGAAACCTTTGCCGAAAACCATTGACGGGCTGACCGAAAGAGTCAACCAGCTTATTCCGACGCACGATGGCAAAAACGGGATGTATGCGGCGACCGACACGGGGTTGTATCGCACCTACGACATTTCCAAAGGCTGGGAGCGGCTCGCTTATTCGGAAGATTTGGATAAACAAACTTTGACCGTTGCGGTTTCCGACCAATTACACGAAAGAATCTGGGTCGGCACGGCGAAAAGCGGCGTTCTCAGTTCACGCGATGGCGGAAAAACCTGGAAACAGGAAGCCGGCGTGCAAACGGTAGCGCCGATTAGCCGGATCGAAATTGATCCGCAGCGCGCCGATTATGTTTACGTCGGCACAAAGCAGACGTTTTTCCTGACGCGCAACGGAGGCGAAGAATGGCAGCGGCGCGGCGGCGGTTTACCGATGGGCGATTACGTTTCGATTCTCGTCAACCCGCGAAATCCTAATGAAATTATCGTCGGCAGCGCGCTCGAAATTCGCGGCGGAGCTTATCGCTCGATGGACGCCGGAATGACTTGGGAGCGTTTCGACCAGCTCGACGCCAATATTCCGAGTCGCCGCGTCTGGGCTTTGGCGTTCGATCCGCAAAACCAGAATCGCATTTTGATCGGTTCACACTCAGCCGGTATTTACATTGCCGACCGAGTTTTAACCGCGCGCAACTAAAAAATAAAATAAAGCAAAAGAAACGGGCGATTTGTCGAACAAATCGCCCGTTTCTTTTGCCAATGAGCAGTTCAGCCGCAACTGTAAACTATGCACTGTAAACTATAAACTGATTCGCAGAAATCCTTTTTTCTTTGCAAAACAGTTTATAGTTTAGAGTTGATAGTTTACAGTTTCCTCTAACATTTTTAAGAATTACCTTTTTAAGCCCGAATTTATTCAAAAAAATATATCATTCGTTGAACAAAGTTTGTATAGATGAAAGCCGGTCGTTATAATCAGCAGAGAGGAACGGTAACCTGCAAAAAATGAGCAAAGGGGATTGTTTAAATACGGCTGTCAGCGCGCGTTTCGAGCGAATCGAAACGCTGTCTTTCGATTGCGTTCCGCATCAATCAAAGCTTTTCCTCGATTATTTAAAAAATCCGCTCGCGCTCCGAAAATATTTTCCGTCCGCTTTGCATTCTCACGTTGACGTTCCGGCGCGCGTGCCGGAGGTTTTGGAAAACTACAAAATTGACCGCAACGAGCTTGCTGACGCTTTGCTCGAAATGAACAAACGCTGGCAAGCAAGTCCCCCAACGCTCGAAAATATTCAAAGATTGCGACAAAACGATTCGGTCGCCGTCGTTACCGGGCAGCAGGCGGGAATTTTTACCGGCGCGCTCTACACAATTTATAAAGCGATTTCCGCAATCAAAGCCGCCGCGTGTTATCGCGGGCGCGGAATTAACGCCGTTCCGGTTTTTTGGATTGCGACCGAAGATCACGATTTTGCGGAAATCGCCGAAACTTTTGTCCAAAACCGTAAAGGATGTTTGAGCAGAATCACAATGTCCGCGGCAGCCGAAACCGGCGGATTGCCGGTCGGCAAAATTGTACTTGACGATTTAATCAACGAATCCGTCGAGCATTTGTTTGCCGAATTGCCAAAAACCGAGTTTTCCGGCGAAGTTGAGAATTTGGTGCGAGAGGCGTATCAGCCGGGAAGAACTGTGGGCGATGCATTCGCGCTTGTGATGTCGCGGCTTTTCGGTGAATACGGATTGATATTGTTCGACCCGCTAGAGGAAAAATTAAAACAGCTTGCCGCGCCGCTTTATCTCGAAGCCATCGAAAAGTCGGCGGAAATAACTGCGGCTCTGCTGGCGCGCAACAAGGAATTGGAATCCGATGGCTATCACGCGCAAATTCTAGTTGAAGAATCTTCGTTTCCACTGTTTTGGCTCGACGAAGCCGGAAAACGCCACGCTTTACGGCGCGGGGCGGACGGGAAATTATCAGCCAAAGGCAATGAAAAGCAATTTGAAATTGACGAGCTAAAAGAGATTGCTCGAAATGCGCCCCAGCGTTTAAGCCCGAACGCAACCTTGCGCAACGTTGTTCAGGATTATCTTTTGCCGACCGCCGTTTATTTCGGCGGCGCGGCGGAAATTGCTTATTCTGCGCAAAACGCCGAAGTTTATCGCATTTTGAGACGCCCTGTGACGCCGATGCTCGCGCGCGCGAGCGCGACCGTGATAGAGCCGCGCGTTAGGCGGACGCTCGATAAATACAACTTGAGAATGGCGGATTTTTTCTGCCGCCCGGAAAACCTAGTCCCGCGCATCGTCGAGGAATTTTTGGATTCGGACACATCGAAAATCTTTGCCCAAGCGGAAGAAACGATCAACGCGCAGCTCAATCTTTTGGATGAACGTTTAACCGAAATCGAGCCGACTTTAGCGGCGGCATTGGCGCATCGCCGCCCCAAAATTCTTTATCATATTCAGGCGCTGAAACGTAAGTTTTACAACGCCGAGATGATGCGGAACGAAACGGTCAGACGCCGTCTCGAAGCCGCTTGTTCGTCGCTTTTTCCGCAAAAAGGCTTGCAGGAACGAAAGCTCAATGTGACATCTTTAATTACGCTGCACGGCGAGTATGTTCTGCGATGGCTTTACGAGGAAGTTGATATTGACACGTCGGAGCATCAAATTTTCTACCTGTAAGCTGCATTTTTAGAACTGACGGCGGAAAATTTGAATTATTAATTGTCAAACAATTTACAGTTAACAATTTACAAGCGGAAATTTGTTTCTCACGCAGTTTCGTCATCTTGCAGCGGCGGACTAGACCATTGACATTATTTAAATTGATGTTATATTTCTGGAAACAGATTTGTCTAAAACATTTCAAACAATAAATTAGAAAATAGAAACCAAGGAGATTTTTTATATGTCTCAAGCGTCCGGCTTGATTAGGCTGTTAGCTTCGTGCGCCTTCTTATTAATATTTGGTTTAGCCGCCGTTTTTCAGGCTAATGCTCAGTCGCAAGCGTTAAACGGTCAAATCGAAGGAACTATAACCGACCCGAACGGTGCGGCGGTTCCGAATGCGTCGGTCACGGTGAGAAACATTGAAACCGGCGCTGAACGACAAGTCACGACCGACGAAAACGGCGTTTATCGAGCGCCGCTGCTTCCGCTCGGAACTTGGCGTGTGACGGTTGAAGCGGCTAATTTCAAACGCTTTATCCGCGAAGGAATCACACTAACCGCCGGACAAAATGCGACGGTTGATCTGGCGCTCGAAGCCGGCGACGTATCGGCAACCGTAACGGTAACCTCGGACGCGCCGATTGCCGATCCGGGCAAAATTGATGTCGGTCGAGTAATGACGACGCGCGAAATAAAAGACCTTCCGCTCGTTTCGCGCAATCCTTATAACTTTTCGCTTCTACAAGCAAACGTTACCGGACGACCGAACAGCGAATTCGGCGTTCCGCGCGTAAGCGCCAACGGTTACGCGCGCCGCACCAATTTCCAACTCGACGGAAACGCTAACACTCAAGCAAATCAAGGCGGGCTTCGCCTGGTGCCGATTTCCGAAACTTTTATCAGCGAAGTGCAGCTCGTGACCAACGGCTTCTCCGCCGAATTCGGCAACACGCCCGGTTTGGTGATGAACAATATCACGCCTTCCGGCACGAACGGATTTCACGGTTCAGCCAGCTACCGGTTTCGCCGTACAGGCTTTTCTTCGAGACCTTTCAATGCGCCGCCAGCCGATCCGAAACCGAGCACCAAAGTTGATGATTTTACGCTCGCCATCGGCGGACCGATTATCAAAGACCGCTGGCATTTTTACGGTGGTTACGAGTTCGTCAAACGAGATTTGTCCGGCAGACCTGATCAGCAGATCAGAATAACCGAATCGAACAGACAACAATTAATCGCTGCCGGTGTGCCGTCTTCGATTTTTGCCGCCGCGATTCCCGCTTCGCAAAAGGTGAACTTTTTCATTTTCCGAACCGACGCGCAAATAAACGAAGCGAACCGTTTGACCGGCAGATATATCAGATTTACAAATTTTTCGCCGAACAATATCGCCGGAAATCTTAATACACTCGACCGCGTGATCGATCTGGACGACAAATCAAATTCCCTGGCGATTCAATTGGCTTCGATATTGACTCCGAATGTTTTTAACGAATTTCGCTACCAGCGCGCCCATCGCAACTCGGGCTTTTTGAGAAATGAGTTGTCCGGCACCGGACCTTCGATAATTATCACCGGAGTGGCGAACTTCGGTTCGCCGACTAATGCAGGCAGCATTTCGCCGATTCAAACGCAAAATCAGTTTCAAAATAATTTGACTTGGACGCGCGGCGAACATGCGATGAAATTCGGCGGCGGCTTAAACAAAATTTATGATTTCCGCCGCGCCGATGTGTCGGCGGTTTATACGTTTTCAAGCATTGAAAATTACAGACTGGCGCGAATCGGAACAACTCCGCGCGGCTATACTTCCTATACCGAATCCCTAGGCGAACCGGAAATCGAATATCGCTCGACTTTTTACAATTTGTTCGCCCAGGATGACTGGAAAGCCACGCGCAAATTAAAGGTCAATTACGGATTGCGTTACGATTTTTATGACGTTCCTGACGGTATTTCGGACGCCGCCCTGCCGTTTTCTCAAACATTCAAAGACGATAAGAACAATTTTGCGCCGAGGTTAGGCGTTGTTTACTCTTTACGGGAAGGAAACTTGCCGACAGTCGTTCGCGCCAGCGCGGGAGTTTATTACGATACGGTTTATTTGGCTCAATACGAACGCGCTCTTTTGAACAACGGTTTGGGAAGATACCGTAACTTTAACATCGGTTCGGGCGTCGCGGGCGCACCGGCTTTCCCCGGCACAATCGGCTCAATTCCGGCAGGCGCACCCGTTCCGATTCAAAGTCTCGATGCGGTTTCGCAGGATTTTGAAACGATGTATGCGATGCATTACCAGGCTCAAATCGAGCAAGCCTTATCGGAAAATCTTTCGATTACGGCGGGTTATATTCACTCGAACGGCAGACATCTGCCGGTTTATCGAAATATAAATTGTCTTCCGCTTGCCAGCCAGGGAACATTAGCTGACGGCAGACCGATATACGGTGCAAGAGTGACGGCGGCAAACGGCAACGTCACAATCCCTCTGCCTTGCAGCAATCGGGTTTTCCCTCAATTCCAAAATATTTTAATGGTCGAATCGGTCGGAAATTCGGTTTACGACGCGCTTACTCTCCAGTTGAACAAACGTTTTTCTCAAGGCTATCAATTTGCCCTTAACTATACTTTGTCCAGAGCGAAAGATGATGCGGCGGAGCAAAATCTTCAAGGTGTCGGCGCTGTTGCGCTTTCCGATCCTTCAAACCGCGCGCGAGATTACGGTTACAGCGTCGCCGATCAAAGGCATACTTTCTCGGCGAGCTTTGTCGCCCGCCCGCAATTCGATGTTGAGAATAAAGTTTTAAGATACATTCTCAACAATAATCAATTCGGTGCGTTCGCTTTAGCCGGAAGCGGCGAAACCTACAATATCATCACCAGCCTGGATTTGAACGGCGACGGAGTGGCTTTTGACCGACCGGTTGGTTTTGAACGAAACGGCGGCAGAGCGCCGGCGACTTTTAATGTGGATTTTCGATATTCGAGAATCGTTCCCATCACGGAAAGATTCCGGGTCGAGCTTTTTGCCGAAGCCAGCAACATCTTTAACATTAACCGAACCATCAACTTCAATACTTCGACGCTGACGGCGACAAATGTTAATACATCGGTTGTAAACCCGTTGACCGGACAAATAAACGGTTCAATTCCGTTTCCCGTATTTGCTCCGCTGGCACAGGAAAGCCGTCAAGGTCAGCTCGGCATTAAGTTTATTTTCTAAAAAGCGGAACTCGGGCTTGATGTCTTTATCAAGAAAAAGACATCAAGCCTTTTGACAAAAATGCATTCTGAAGAAAATAAACAGGGCGTTGAAGCCGAAGAATTACCGGATGAATGGTGGTATCGCGTTTATTGGGCGGTTATTGCGACGACCGTTTTGGTTCTTTGTCTGCTGTGGGCGTTTTCGCGTTATTTTTCGAGCTAAATAAAAATGAGATTTTTAGATTGGGCTGTCGTTGCGGCTTATTTGATTTACGTTATTTGGGACGGAATCCGAATGACCAAACACAGCGGCAGCACTGAAGGTTATTTTCTTGCTAATCGAAGTTTGCCCTGGTGGGCTGTCGGTTTGTCGGTGATGGCGACGCAGCTTTCCGCAATTACGCTCGTCGGGACAACCGGACAAGCTTACAGCGACGGAATGCGGTTTTTGCAGTTTTATTACGGATTGCCGCTGGCAATGGTAATCTTGTGCATTACAGCAGTTCCGTTTTTTTACCGCGCGAAAGTTTTCACCGCTTACGAATATCTCGAAAAACGCTTTGATTCGAAAACGCGGAGCTTAACAAGCTTCTTTTTTCTGATCTCGCGCGGGCTTGGCGTCGGCGTCGTCATTGCCGCGCCGTCCGTAATTTTGTCAATCGTTTTGGGCTGGAGTGAAGTTGCGACGATTTTTGCGATGGGTCTGACGACAACCATTTACACAATGGTCGGCGGAGTTCAAGCCGTAACGTGGACGGACGTAAAGCAGATGATCGTCATTTTCTTCGGACTTTTCGTTTGTCTTTTCATCATAATTTCGCAGTTTCCCGCCGAAGTTTCGGTTGCGGATGGGCTTTTTCTGGCAGGCGCGACGGGAAGACTTGAAACGATTGACTGGCGTTTCGATTTGACCGAGAAATACACTATTTGGTCGGGCGTTATTGCCGCGCTTTTTCTTTTTCTTTCGTATTTCGGCTGCGATCAAAGCCAGGTGCAGCGGTTTTTGACGGCGAAATCGGTTTCCCAGGGCAGAACGTCGCTTTTAATGTCTGCATTTTTGAAAATTCCGATGCAGTTTCTGATTTTGCTGGTCGGCGTGCTGGTTTTCGTTTTTTACCAGTTCGCCACGCCGCCGATGATTTTTAATCCGGTCGAATCAGCGAAAGTCGAGCAAACAGCGCAATATCAAGCTCTAAAAAATCAATACGAAACGGCGCACGCCAGCCGCGAACAAGCCGCGCTCGATTTTGCCCAAAACCGCAACGATGAAGCGCGTCAAAGTTATCTCAACGCAGACAAACAATTTAACGAAACCAGAAAAAACGCCCTCAATTTTGTCAAAGAATCGAGCGGCAATAAATCGTTCACCGATGTAAATTACGTTTTCCCGATGTTCGTCGTCCAGAATATGCCGATGGGCGTGATCGGTTTGATTATCGCGGCGATTTTTGCGGCGGCGATGAGCTCGATTTCCGCCGAATTGAATGCGCTGGCAACCGCGACAACGATTGATTTTTACCGGCGGCATTTTAAAACGGACGGAACCGACCGCGATTACGTGCGCTTTGGCAGAATCGCGACTTTTTTCTGGGGGATTTTCGCCTGCATCGTGGCGATGTATGCAACAAATTTAGGCTCGCTGATTGAAGTCGTCAACAAATTCGGTTCGTTTTTTTACGGTTCGCTGCTAGGGGTTTTCGTTCTGGCAATCGTCGTCAAACGAGCGCGTGCGCGGGGCGCTTTTTGGGGATTGCTGTTCGGCATCGCTTCGGTCTGGATTGCCAGCATTTATACCAACATCGAGTTTTTGTGGTTTAACGTCATCGGTTGTCTGGCGACGGTTTTAGCGGGTTATTTAATCAGTTTGACGGTTCGTGAAGATTCAAAATGAAATTTATCGGATTCAAGACATTAACTGCATCTTTTCTTAGTTTTGCATTTTTAATTCTGCATTTGCCGATTGCGGCACAGGTTCGCCCGATTTACGATTTGGGCGCGATTGGCTTGGGACAAAAAATCAAACGCCTGCAAACGACGGCAAGCGCGATGCACACCGCCGCGCACCCGGACGACGAAGATTCCGGCTTGCTGGCGCGGCTGGCGCGCGGCGAAAGCGCGAGAGTTTCCTATCTTTCCTTAAATCGCGGCGAAGGCGGGCAAAACGTGATCGGTTCGGAATTGTTCGAGCCGCTCGGTGTGATTCGCGCCGAGGAATTGCTGCAAGCCCGGATGCTCGACGGCGCTCAGCAATTTTTTACTCGCGTGATGGATTACGGTTTCTCGAAAAAACGCGAAGAAGCCGCCCGCATTTGGGGCGAGCAGCAGGTTTTGGGCGATATGGTGCGGGCAATTCGCCTGTTTCGCCCGCTTGTCATTTTTTCCAGATTTTCCGGCACTCCGGCAGATGGTCACGGGCAACATCAGCTCGCCGGCTACCTGTCGCCGATAGCATTTAAAGCCGCCGCCGATCCTGCGCAGTTTCCCGAACATTTAGCCGAAGGCTTACGCCCGTGGCAAGCGAAAAAGTTTTACGTCGGGCAGGGCTTCTCGCAAAATCCGCAGAACCAGCCGACTTTAACAATCAACACCGGCGAATATGATCGCTTGATCGGACGCTCGTATTTTGAAATCGCGATGGAGGGCAGAAGCCAGCACAAATCGCAGGAAATGGGCAGTCTCGAATTGCGCGGCAGACAAACTTCCGGTCTGCGTTTGGCAGAATCAATTGTTCCGAAAGTCGAAACCGAACGCGGCATTTTTGACGGAATTGATACGACCATCACCGGAATTCCGAAACTTGTTGGATTAACGGACGATTTTCTTGAAGGCAATCTAAAAGACATTCAAGCGGCGGCTACAAAAGCTCTGGCGAACTTTGACGCGATGAATCCAGGCAAAACAATCGAACCGCTCGCCGAAGGCTTGCGCGAGACGCGTAAAGCACGCCGTGAAATCACCGGAAAAGCAAGAAACGGGCAAAACGCTGCGCCTTTGTTGGACGCAGATTTTCTGCTCGCGCAAAAAGAAAGAGAATTCGCCGACGCTTTACAGGCGGCAGCCGGAATCATCGTTGACGCCTTGAGCGATTCCGAAACGGTCGTCGCCGGAGATTCAATCGGAGCCGCCGTGCGCGTTTTCGCTCCGGAAAATACGGCTGCGAAAATTAGCGGGGCGAATTTGATAGTTCCGTCCGGTTGGTCTTTCGCAGCGGTTCAGCCGCCGGCGCCAGCTCCAAGCCAAGGTTTTCGCCCGCGCGAAGAAACGGCGACTGGCGCTTATTTCTTTAGAATTACAGCTCCCGCAAATGCCGATTTGACGCAGCCGTATTGGCTGGAAAAACCGCGCCGACAAGCTACGTTTGATTGGACGACGGCTTCGGCGGAAGAAAAAAATATGCCGTTTCAGTCGGCGTTGACAACGGCGGAAGTGCGAATGGAAATCGGCGGAGAGGAAGTCACGGTTTCAAAACCAATTCAATACCGCTTCGCTAACGATATTCGCGGCGAGATTCGGCGCGATCTTCACGTCGTTCCGACGGTAAGTTTAGGGCTTGATTCAAATTTAGTGATCGCGCCGATCTCGCCTCGCGCGCAGCGACAAAAAATCGTCGTCTCGGTGACAAACAACGCGCCCCGCCCGACGAAAGGAACAGTCAGACTCGATTTGCCGTCGGGCTGGAAGGCGACGCCTGCGGCGGATTTCGATTTAAAAGCGAAAGGCGAGAAAACTGCGGTCGGTTTTGACGTGATGATTCCCGCAGGCGCGAAACCCGATTCCTACAAGATCAAGGCAACGGCGGTGGTCGGCAATCAAGCTTTCAATCAATCAATGCAGGAAATTGCTTACCCGCATATTCAAACGCATCGTCGTTACACTCCGGCTGAAGTCGGGGCTAAAGTCGTTGATTTGAAAATCGCCCCGGTGCGCGTCGGCTACATTATGGGAACGGGCGACCAGGTGCCGGAAGCAATCAGGCGTTTGGGTTTAAACGTCACAATGCTCGAAGAAAAAGATTTGGCGACCGGCGATTTGTCCCGCTACGACACGATTGTCGTCGGCGTTCGCGCTTCGCAGGTAAGACCTGATTTTGTAGCGAACAATAATAGACTTCTTGATTGGGTTCGGAGCGGCGGAACGCTGATTGTTCAATACCAGCAGCACGAATATATTCGGGACAATCTGCCGCCGTTTCCGGCGAAAATGGATATGGTCGTTAACGGAGCGCAACGAATTTCAAACGTTCGCGTGACGGACGAAAACGCGCCTATCAGGATTCTAGTCCCGACACATCCGGTTTTTAATTATCCGAACAAAATCGGGGCGAGCGATTGGGAGAATTGGATACAGGAGCGAAATCTTTACAACTTTTCGACCTTCGACGCGCAATATACGCCGCTGCTCGAATCGCACGATGAAGGCGACCCGGAAAGCAACGGCGGGCTGGTTTACGCGAAAATCGGAAAGGGGAATTACATTTATAACTCTTATTCCTTCTTCCGTCAGCTTCCCACGGGCAATCCCGGCGCTTATCGGCTTTTTGCGAATATGTTGAGCTTGCCAAAAGCTAGAGCTGCTAAATAGAAAATATTCACCACAGAGACACAGAGGCACAGAGATTTAAATAATTTTTGTTTTTCTCTGTGCCTCTGTGTCTCTGTGGTAAAAAATATGAACGAAAAATTTCCCGCCCGGATTTATAAAGAAAACGTTTTGGCTGATTGCTTTGAAGACGCCAAACGATATTTTTTGCAGGCTTATCACGAAGTAGATTTGGCGCACGCCATAATGCTCGCCGAACAGGGAATTATTACCGAAACCGAATTGCGCGCGCTTCTGGCGACTTTAAAAAATCTGGATTTCGATTCGATTCGCCGCGCCGAATATGACGGCAGCTTTGAAGATTTGTTTTATTATTTGCAGCGCGAAATCACCAAAAATTGCGATGCGGATACGGCGGGAAAACTGCACACCGCGCGCAGCCGCAACGATATTGACGTGACGATTTACCGGCTTTATCTACGGCGGCAAATCCTCCGGCTTTTGCGCGAAACAATGAATCTGCGCCGGAATTTTCTGAATCTCGCCGCCGAGCATCACGAGAGCCTGATTCCCGCTTACACGCACACGCAGCCGGCACAGCCTTCGACGCTCGCGCATTTTCTGCTTGCAATGGCGGAAAATCTGGGGCGCGACATTCGCCGCTTGCAGCGCGCTTTCGACAATATGAATCTTTGCCCGCTCGGCGCTGGCGCGATTACGACGACCGGATTTCCGATCAATCGTCACCGCGTCGCCGAGCTTTTAGGTTTTTATGCGCCGACCGTCAATTCTTACGGCTCAATCGCTTCGGTTGATTATTTCACCGAAGCCATCGGCGCGACTTCGGCTCTGCTTGTCAATGTCGGCAAATTCGCGCAGGAATTTTTGCTGATGGCGACAATGGAATTTAACGTCATTCGTTTGCCCGACGGCTACGTGCAAGGCTCTTCGATTATGCCGCAAAAGCGCAATCCGGTTGCCATCGAACACATTCGGGCGATTGCCAGCAAAGCTCTCGGTCAATCTTTAGGCGTGATGACAAGCGTCCACAACACGCCTTTCGGCGACATTAACGACGTTGAAGACGATTTGCAGCCTTTGATTTACGGCGCGGTGCGCGACGCTACACGTTCAGTCGCGCTTTTTGCCGGAACAATCGAATCGGCGACTTTTAATCTCGAAATTCTGCGCCGCCGCGCGGGCGAAAACTTTATCACCGTCACCGAGCTTGCCGATACGATTGTGAGGCGCGAAAATCTGTCGTTTCGGATTGCACACAGCATCGTTGCCAAATCGGTGCGCGCCGCGATTGACCGAAACAGCGACATCACACATCCGATTTTGCAAGCTGCCGCGCGAGAAGTTTTGGGCACCGAGATTTCGCTTTCAGCAGAAGAATTACAGCAAACGCTGTCGCCGGAAAATTTCGTCGGCATTAGAACCATCTACGGCGGAACTGCGCCCGATGAAACCCGCCGCGCTTTGCGAGTCGAACGCCAATACTCAGAGCAAGACGAACAATGGTTTGCTGAAAAAACAGATTATCTGGAAAATGCGGCTCAAAATTTAAACCGAACGGTGAAAAAATATTTAAACAGTTAGCCGTTTTTTCAATTAAACCCAGCCGGCACGGAAGAAACTATCAACTATAAACTATTAACTATCAACTGTTTTGCAATGACAAATAGTTGATAGTTTATAGTTTATAGTTGATAGTTGAAGATTGAACATCATTCTTTGCGGCTGGTTCGTTTTAACCACATTCTTTTTGTAGAATTTGGCGATTTGTGCAGTTTGGTGTAAAACCTGAAATACGATGGGAAAAATTCGTGTTTTATCCGACAATCTGGCAAATCAAATCGCCGCCGGCGAAGTCGTCGAGCGTCCGGCTTCGGTCGCTAAAGAACTGCTCGAAAATTCTTTGGACGCGGGCGCGACCAGAATTGCAATCGAAATCGAAGCGGGCGGGCGTCGCTTGTTAAAAATCACAGATGATGGCGAAGGAATGACGCGCGACGATGCGGTTCTGGCTTTTGAAAGGCACGCGACATCGAAAATCCGCGCTTTTGAAGATTTAAATCAAATTTCAACGCTGGGATTTCGCGGCGAAGCTCTGGCTTCGATTGCGTCCGTTGCGCGGGTTGAATTGACGACCAAAACCGCGCACGAAACCGTTGCCACAAAAGTCCAAATCGAAGGCGGGCGATTGATTGACGTAAAAGACGCGGCGCATCCGCAAGGCACGACTGTTTGCGTCCGAGATTTGTTTTTCAACGTCCCGGCGCGCCGCAAGTTTATGCGCTCGGAAGCGACGGAAAATTTTCATCTGATTAATCTCGTCACGCATTACGCGCTCGCGCACCCGGACAAAGCCTTTGTTTTAAACAACAACGGACGCGAAGCGATGCGCGTCACGCCCGCCCGGAATCTGCGTGAACGTGCTTATCAGATTTTCGGCGCTGATTTTCTCGACAATCTGATTCCGGTCGCAGGCGGAAGTGAATTTATTGCGCGCATTTCCGGTTTTATTTCCGCGCCGCGCGAACGCCGGACGACGCGCGACGCGCAATATTTCTTTATCAACGGGCGTTATGTCCGCGACAAAATTATGGCTCGCGCTTTGACGGAAGGCTATCGTTCGGTTCTGCCGCACGGCGTTTATCCGGTCGCGCTCGTTTTCGTCGAAATTCCCTCTGAAGAAATTGACGTAAACGTGCATCCGGCGAAAACCGAAGTGCGTTTTCGCCGACCGGAAGCCGTCCGCGAAGCCATCACCGAAGAAATTCGCAAAGCTCTCGGCAATTCCGGCTTTTTGCAGCGCGAAACAATCAGCGAAAATGTTTCAAACGACGTTTTCGAGCAGACGAAAACGATTGAAAATTATTTTGACGCCGCGAATCTTCCCGCTCAGACAGAAAACGAGCCGCCGCAGCAAAATCGAATTGAATTTGCGCCGGAAATTGTCGAACCCGATGCGCCGCCGATTCAACCGGAAATTCCAGCCTTTTCTTCGGATTTTGAAAATCAAGCCTTATCGAGTGGGGAATACGGAGTGCGGAATGCGGAGTTAGATACAGAACCTGTTTTTGAGAAAAATTTAGATTTTGAACTGCAACGGTCAGTTGCTGAAAATCAAATCGCGGAAAGCAGAGTTGAAAACCAAAGCCAGAGCTTTAATAAACCTTCAAATCCTCCAAATTCCGCACTCGAAAAAATGCCGTTTGATTCGGCGGCAAAGCTGCCGCGAGCCGTTGAAATCGAGAATCTGTCAGGGTCTGGAATTCGTCCATTGGGACAAATGCGCGAGAGCTTTATCATTGCTACCGATGCCGAAGGTTTGCTGTTGATTGACCAGCACGTCGCGCACGAGCGGATTCTATTCGACAAATACCGCAAAAAAATGGGCGAGCGCCGGATCGAATCGCAAAATCTGCTGTTGCCGGAAACTTTCGATTTAACTCCGGCGCAAGCCGCCGCGTTTGAACTGGTGCAGAATGAATTGGACGAATTGGGTTTCGGGTTAATGCGTCTTTCCGGGCGGACGATAGCAATCAAAAGCGTGCCGTCGGATTTGCCGGCGGGCGAAGCCAGAAATTTGCTGCGCGAGATTCTCGAAACGATTGACGCCGAAAAACGCGGCGGCGCTCGTGAAACCTGGCGCGATGAAATTGCCGCTTCGCTCGCCTGCCGCGCGGCTGTGAAAATCAATATGCCGCTGACGCATGAGAAAATGCAGTGGATGATTGATAAACTGCTGACGACTTCGTCGCCCACAACTTGCCCGCACGGTCGCCCCGTGATTTTGCGCCTGACAATGCGCGACATCGAACGCGCTTTTCATCGTCCTTGAAAAAGGTGAGCTAAATTCAAGAAAAATTGAACCGCCGAGACGCGGAGACGCAGAGATAAAAAATAAATAAACTCGGCGTCTCCGCGTCTCGGCGGTGAAAATCTTTTAACCAAATTGACATTAATTAAAGATTTTCGAGAACACGCAAAACTTTTGCCGGATCAGTCAGGTTGTTCAAAAGATAATCCGGTTTGTGCGGAACGAGAGTTTCCGCCGGATGATTTCTGCCGGTTGCAACGGCGACGGATTTTGCGCCGAAATGTTTGGCACAGGCAATGTCGTTCGGCGTGTCGCCCAAAACGATAAACTGCGAAGCGGCGAATTCGTAATCGAATTTTGCCGAAATGTTTCGCGCCGCAACCGCCGGCAAATCAATTCTGCGATGCGATTCGTTGCCGAAAGCGCCGAGCGAAAAATCGAAAAATTTATGGAGTCCGACAAATTCGAGTTTAAATCGAGCGGCAAGCGGCAGATTTCCTGTGAGTAAAGCGTTGACAAAACGCGGATGTTCATCAGTCGCTTCCAAAACCTCGCGCGCTCCGGGCAGAGCGACAAAACGATTTTCCTCCGGCGCGCATATTCGCTCGATTTCTTCGCCGATTGCCAGACAAAACTCGTCGCATTTCGCATAAATCTGTTCAACCGAAAAGCCTTCGGATTGCAAAGACTCGAAAGCGATTTGCAAATCGGTCATTCCCGAAACTTTTAATTGCCCGCGCAAAATCCCGCTCGAACCGTAAACCCGTTCCATCGCGGGCGCGAAATAATCTTTGTAAGAGCCGCCGCGCGGCGCAATCAACAGAGTTCCGTCAATATCCCACAGCAAAATGCGGGTTTCAGAATGAGGAATGCGGATTTGTTTTTCCGACTGTTCACCTTGAGCTTTGAAATTTGAACTCATTCAATTACTGCCAGAATGTCTCCGGCGTTGACGGTCGCGCCGACTTCGGCGCGGATTTCTTTGACAATTCCGTCTTTCGGAGATTTCATTTCGTTTTGCATTTTCATCGCTTCGACGACAATAATCGAATCGCCGGTTTTAACTTCCTGTCCGACTTCGGCGACGATGCGGACGACTTTGCCGGGCATTTGCGTGACGATGTTTGCCGTGCCTTCAGCCGCGCCTGCTAAATCCAGCGCGCCGCGCAGACGCTTCGGATCGGACAGTTTTAAATCAAAAGTTTTCGTGCCTTGCCGCACGCGGTTGACGCCCGCCGCGTTTTTCGGCGCCACGTAACATTCGTAAATCCGCCCGCCGAGATTAAACAAATAAGTGTTCGGCTCGACCTCGCGCGCCTCAAGCTCGTACTGTTTTTCGCCGACGCGCGCAAAAACTTTTAAATCCTCGATGCGAATCTCGATTTCGTGCCGCTCTCCTTCATGTTCGGCGAATAATTTCACACATTCTTACCACAGAGACACAGAGGCACAGAGAGAGAAATTAAATGATTTAAAAACTCTGTGTCTCTGTGTCTCTGTGGTTTATCTTCTTTCGGATTTCTCGTATTCGGCTTTTAATAAATTCATAAATTCGTCGCGCCGCTCAAATAGTCGTTTCGGTTGGCGCGATTCGTGCCGCGCCAGCGCGTAAGCCGTTATCAACGGTAGCGCAATTGTCGAATCAACGTAAGCGACAACCGCATCGGGCAATTTGTCAGGATCAACTTTTCCCCAACTAACTGCTTCCGCCGGCGTGGCTCCGCTAAGTCCGCCCGTGTCCGGGCGCGCGTCTGTCACCTGCAAAAAGTAATCGTGACCTTTTTCGTCAATTCCTAGAACTTCCTGAATCTGCGGCTCGGTTTGAAGCGCAAAGTTTTTCGGGCTGCCGCCGCCGAGAATAAAAATTGCGGATTTACCGCCTGCTTCAGTGTCGCCGTGAATCGCGCCGCGTTTGGCGGCGAGAACGATAGACGCGGTTTCGTTGACATCCAGATTCGGATTTAAAACTAATTTTCCGCCCTGCAATTCTTTGGCTGCAATGTTCATTCCGATTGACGAATCTCCCGGCGATGAGGTGTAAACCGGGACGGCATGTTCGTAACAGGCGGCGAGCAGCGATTGATTTTTAATTCCGAGCATCATTTCGCGCTCGCGGACGTATTTCCCGCAAAGATAATGAAATTCGGCGGACGACATTGTTTTTTGAAATTCTTCGCCTTCAATCAAGCGACGGAAAAACGAATCCGTGTCGAGCAGAACCGAATAATCGAAAAAGATGTCGTAAATGCGGACGACTTCTTCTTCGCGCAAAATCCGATCATCGAGTTTGGCATCGCCTTGATGCAAACTCAAACCGATTCCGAAATGCGTGTCGTGATAAAGATTCGCGCCCGTCGAAATAATCCAGTCAATCATTCCGGCTTGCACAAGCGGAATCAAAGCCGAAATCCCCAGCCCGGCGGGCGTCAAAGCGCCGGTCAGCGTGACGCCAATCGTCACGTCCGGCTCAAGCATCTTGCGTGTAAAAAGCTGGCAAGCCTCGCGCAGGCGCGCCGCGTTGTAAGCCATAAACGATTCGTCAATCAAATCCGCCAGCGCCGTATTGGCATCAATCGGCGTCGGCTGAATCCGTTTGCCGCTCAAAAATCTGCTTTTTTGTTTCGCCATAAATCAAGAAAATTAAAGTAAATTTTACGATAAACGATTCGCATATTTGAAGCCAGCCGTTTTGTTTTGGGCGGCGGAAAATTTTGCTTGTAATTTTTCGATTTTGGCAGCACAATCAACCCGCTTAATACATCTGCGGTTGAACGAAGTCGGCAATCAAATCTATTTTGGGAGGCATTGAAAATGAAAGTCGGATTACGAATTTTAGTGTGCGCATGCGCGATTTTGCTCGTTTTCTCAAAAACGACGATGGCGCAGTTGAATATTCAGGCGATTGATGTCGCCGGCGACAGCATTTCCAAAGGTTACAACGCCGGCAGCGCAGCACCGTGCGCCAACGCCGACCAGGAAGAATACAATTGGATCACAAGCAAAACGAACGGCGCGGTTAATTTGTGCAGCGCCGGACCGGAAGGAGTTTTTAGTTTTTTGGAGCGCGCGGAATGCGATCTCAATACGACGATTTTCGCTAAGTTTCGCAACAGCGCAACATCGGGCGCGAGAATGCTGTCGGATTTCGAGGCGCAGGCAAACAATATTCGGTCATATCTAAGCTTTCAGTCTATTCCGCGCCTTGCGGCGGTTTTCCTTGGTCACAACGACAATTGCGGCGGAGCCGTGACGAAAGTAAATCCGGCGTGTCCGAGCGCAGACCTCGATCCGAACAATTATTGCCGGACGAGACCGGCTTCTTTCGAGCGCGAGTTGCGCAAAGGCTTGGATATTTTAATGGGGATTTCTTACACGAAAATCGGCGTCGCCGCTCCGGTTCGCGTTTCGCAGCTCTGCAATTTTCAAAACAAGGCAAGCTGTCAGATTCCCGCCTCGTGCCGTGTTTTGTGGGGCAACGCCAATATTTGCGCGTCGCTCACGCGCGACTGCTCGCCGACAAGAATCGTTGACACTTACATCACGATGAAAGCCTATCGCGACATTTTGAAAAACGTGACGGCGGAATACGCCGCGATCCCGGAAGGCGGGAGGTCGCGCGTCGTAAACGTCGGCGGGGCTGTCGTCGGCGGCGCAACAAAAGCCTTTGCCACCAGTTTCGTTTACAGCGATGCACCCTGGCAGTATCGTTTCAGCTCCGACCAGCTTTCCTGCTGCGACTGTTTTCATCCGTCCGCCGCCGGACAAAACAAGCTCGGGCAAATGATGAAAAGCGGTTTGAGCTGTACACCCGCCAATCCCTGCTGCCGCGAGACCGGCGATCCTTTAATTGACGGGCAATGCGCTCGAACGGAAGCAAAAAGGATTTATTACAACGGTATTTTTTAAGAGCCAAGGGGCAATTCACGGAAAGAATTTTTTGAGTGAGCATTTTGATTTTTTGCAGAAGAATTAAAAAATAACAATGCTCACTCAAAAAAAACGCCCATCGCTTTTTCGCTTAAATCCTTATTATTCCGATTCGCCGGCATTTGAGTCTCTATCTTCGTCGGCGAGACGCAGTCGTAGAAGATTGATTCGTTTTTCGTCGGCTCGCAGAATTTCGACATCAAGCCCGCGAAATTGGAATTTTTCGCCTTCTTTTGGGACGTAGCCAAGTTCGGAAATGACGAAACCTGCGATTGTGTTGAAATCGTCGTCTTCGGCAAACTCGATGTCGAAGAGACGTTCGATTTTATCAATCTCGACCGAGCCAAAGCAGTCGAAATATGACTTGTCCTCGCCTTCGATGATTTCGATAATTTCTCCCTGATCGGTGTCTTCGTCTTCGATTTCGCCGACCAGCTCTTCCAAAATATCTTCGATTGTCACGAGTCCGGCGACGCCGCCGTATTCGTCAACGATAATCGCCATCTGAACGCGCACCATCTGCAATTCCTTTAAAAGCTCGGCGACCGGCTTTGTTTCCGGGACGAATCTAACCTCTCGAATCAGATTCGGCGAATTTTCAATCGTGATTTCTTCTTTGTCTTCAGCCCAGAATTGTAAGAGATCGCGGACGTAAATCATTCCCTCAATATTATCAATCTGCTCGCGATAAACCGGCAATCGCGAATATTTCGATTCGATAATCCGGTCGCGCGCTTCTCTGACCGTTGCATCGAGCGGGAGAGCTTCGATTTCCGTGCGCGGCGTCATCACTTCATCGGCAGTCGTGTCGCCGAAATCTACGATAGTTTCGATCAGTTCGCGTTCGCGTTCTTCGATTATTCCTTCGGCTTCTCCGGCTTCGATCAGCGTTTGCAGAGAATCGTTTTCATTTTCGTCATTTTCAGCTTCTTCTTCCGGCGTTTGCGGAGCGACGGTGATTTCGATTGGTGATTTCTCGCGTCCTAAATTTCCCAAAGGGTCTGCCAGAGCGCCGAAAATGCGGTAAAACGGACGCACGACGGGCAACAAAGCGAGCGCGAATCTTTCTGGATTTTTTCCGGTGATAAATCGCGGGACGAATTGCCGGAAAAGAACCGACAAAACGAGCGAAACGAGAAGCGCAGCGAGAAAAACCTCAGCGCGCCGATCATCAGTAGGGAAAAAGCGAAACGCGATGAGAGTGGTTAAAACCGTGAAAATAATCAGCAAAACCTGAATCGCCGCCGACAGCGCGAAACGAAAACGCGGACGGTTCTCCAAAATTTCGCGCAAAAACTCGGTGTTGACGCGCTCGTTTTCTTCCGATTCGCTCGTCAAACGCCGTAAGCTCAAATCGCTGAGTTGCGCGAAAGCCATATCAACCGTCGCCAAAAATGCCAGCAAAAACAGCAGCAAAACCGCAACGGCTATCTCAATCTCCATACTTTAACGAATTGTAAATGGTAAATGGTAAATGGTAAATCTTTAATCCGCCGAGAGCAGCCGGGCGGCGTCTTTTTCTATCAACCAGAACAAATTTCCGTCGCGCGGGTTTACATTTTGCGCCGGAAATTTCTGCGGCTCAAATTCACCTTCCAAAATTGTTTTTAGCATTTCGGCTTTTTCCGCGCCGCCGACTAGAAAAATGATGTTTGCGGCGTTGTTGATAAGAGGAAACGTCAACGTCAGTCGAAATGAATCAAGCTTTTTTACCCAATTAGCGACGGCAAGTTTTTGCATTTCAATCAAAGCCGAGGTTTCGGGAAACAGCGAAGCCGTGTGTCCGTCCGCGCCCATTCCGAGAAGAATCAAATCGAAACGCGGCATTTCGGTTTTGAAAAAATCGGTTACAGTTTTTTCGTAATCCAATGCGATTTCTTCAGCATTTTGCCATTCGGCGCGCCACCGATAAACATTTTCCGCCGGAATTTTTAAAGGTTCAAATAAATTTTCTCGCGCCATTCGGTAGTTGCTTTCTTTTGAGTCAGGCGGCGCGTGGCGTTCGTCGCCGAAAAAGAAAAACGTTTTTGTCCAATCAATCCGAGAACGAAACTCTTCGCTGGATAAAATTTGAAACAACAATTTCGGCGTCGAACCGCCGGACAGAGCGACTGTAAAACGATTGTTCCGCTCGATTGCTTCGCTCCCGATTCGGACAAACATTGCAGCCGCCGCGCGGCTCAAAACCTGCAAATTCTCTGAAATAATAATATTGTGCGGCATTTCCCGAACTCTTTGTCACCAAAGAATTTAATTCTGCAAAAACGGCTCGAAATTAATTTACTTTGCGAAACGAGCTATGCTAACATCCTGCGCCTAAACTAGCTATCCGCCCTCAGGAGAAAATTTATGAAAATGCCCCGCTCGATTTTGCTTGTCGTTTTGTTTTTGCTGTTTTGCGCAGCGTTTCCGGCGCAGGAAACCGCATCGCCGACCGAATCAAAAACCGAAAAAGAGAAAGCTCAAAAAGAGCTTGAAAAGCAGGTTCTGAAAATGCTCGATCAAGCAGTCGGCGATGCCGGGACGCTCAAATTAGCCACAAACCGGGCGATTGTTTATGCAATAGCGGGTGATTTGTATTGGAAGTTTGACGAAAAACGAGCCAGAGAGCTTTTTCGCAACTCGGCAAACGATGTGATTGCCGGCAATCTCGAAGCCGAAAAAGAAAAGAAAGATTCAGACGATCCGTTTATGCAGCTTTATGATTTCAGCGACGTTCGCGGCGAAGTTTTGCCGCTGATTGCCAAACACGACGCTGATTTGGCTCTGGAACTACTCGTGCAAACCCGTTCGGCAAAGCTCGCCGAAGAATTGGCAAAAGCCGCGCAGCCGAACGCCAAACAGGAAGGCGGAATGATGGATTTTAATCCGAGCCGGATTCGAGTCCAGCAGGAAATTGCGCTCGAACAGCGATTTGCGGTTCTCGCCGCCGAACAAAACCCGGACAAAGCCATCAAGCTCATCAAAGACAGTCTGGCAAAAGGCATTTCGTGGAACGTGCTGACGCTGCTGCAAAAGCTCCATCAAAAAGACGAGAAAAAAGCCGCCGGTTTAGCCGACGAAGTCGTCAGAAAAATCACGGAAATTGATCTGGCGAAAAAAAGCGAGGATTTGGGCGCGGCAATTCGTTTTTTGCAATACGCCACAAATCCGAACACGCAGACAAAAGCGAATCAAAAGCAATTCAAGTTTTCAGAATCGCAAGCCAGAGACATCGCCAGCAAGCTCGCCGCGACGTTTTTGCAGCCGTCAAATTCGCTAGAAATAACGATGGCGATGACGCAAACGATGTCGAGTCTGGAAAAGCTCGTCCCGGAAAAAGCGCCGCTGCTCAAACAAAGACAGACGGAAGCGATGAAAAATCTGCCGCCCGAAATCAAGCGGATGCAGGATAGACAAAAACTCTGGAATCCAAACTCGACGCCCGAAGAAATTCTCTCTGATCTGCCAAAGCTCAATGAAGCCGATAAAGTTTTTGCTTATAATTCTCTAACCAACAAAATCGCGCAGGTTGAAGACGAAGAACGCGCGAAAAAATTAATCGAGCAAATCCCGGACGAAAAAGCGCGCGAGAAAGCCGCCGAGCAATATCAATCGGCGAAAATCAGCCGGACTGCGAAAGACGGTAATCTGGACGAAGCCAAAAAGTTGATCGGCAGTTTGAACAAGAAGAAAACGCAGATTCAAAAATTGGTCGCGCTGGCAACCGATTTTCACAAAAAAGGCGGAGAAAAAGACCGTGAAACCGCCGCGAATTTGATGAAAGACGCCAAAAGGCTGGCGAACGAATACCCGGAAGACGAAGACGAGCTAAACGATTTAATGGAAATCGTCAAAGGCTACGCCATCGTCAATCCCGTTGAAGCGTTCCGCATTTTTGAGCCGATTGTTGACCAGATCAACGATTATGTCCAGGCGACGGCGATTTTGAGCAAATACAACAAACGCAATCGAACGTTTAAAAAAGGCGAACTGCTGTTGAAAGTAAGCGGTTACTCGTGGGACGGTTTGCTGCTGTTTCGCTACATCAACCAAATTCAACTGCTCGGCAAAGCCGATCTTAACCGAACCAGCTCGCTCGCCGACAAGTTCGCGCGAAGTGACGCGCGCACAATTGTCAAGCTGTTCGTCGCACAGGGCTTTTTGCAGGAAGAGAAAAAAGGCGAAACGAGCGAAACGGGTGAAATGATGTTTTATTTTTAAACGTACGTGAACCCGAAAATAAGAAAAATTGAACCGCCGAGACGCAGAGCGCTGAGAAGAAAAAGGAGAAAATAATTCTTTTTACTTCTTTTTTCTTATCTCGGCGTCTCTGCGTCTCGGCAGTGAAATAATCCTAAGATTAATCTCAGTTTAATCAACTGTATTTTTCCATTTTCGCCCGTCTCGTTCGAGCAATTCGTCGGCTTCGCGCGGTCCCCAGGCTCCGGCTTCGTAATTTGGAAACGAGCGCGCCGGAATCGCGTGCCAAACGTCTAGAACCGGCGAGACGATTCCCCAGCTTGCTTCGACCATATCGGCGCGCTGAAAAAGCGTCGCGTCGCCGATCATACAATCGTACAAAAGGCGTTCGTAGCCCGTCGAAATATGTTCGCCGAAATGGTCGAGATAATTAAAATCCATATCAACCGCGCCCATATTGACAATCGGACCCGGAATTTTAGCGCCGAAATGCAGCGTGATTCCTTCGTCGGGCTGAATATGGACGACGATTCTATTTGTCGTTAGTCGTTCGATTGGCGTGTTGCGAAAGAGGACGAACGGCGCGCGTTTGAATTGAATCACGATTTCCGAATGCCGCGCCGGAAGCCGTTTCCCGGTGCGAACGTAAAACGGCACGCCCGCCCAGCGCCAATTATCAATCGCCAGTTTCAACGCCGCGAAAGTTTCGGTATTTGAATCGGGCGGAACCTGCGCTTCGCTGCGATAAGCGGGAACGGTTTTGTCGTCAATCTTTCCCGCGCCGTATTGCCCGCGCACGGTTTTGCTCAAAACGTCTTCGGGCGTGAACGGCTGAATCGCGTGCAAAACTTTTGTCTGCTCGTCGCGCACTTCGTCGGCTTCAAACGAAACGGGCGGCTCCATTGCGGTCAGCGTGACAAGCTGGAAAATATGATTCGGAATCATATCGCGCAACGCCCCGGCGGTGTCGTAATAACCCCCGCGCGTCTCGACGCCCAATTTTTCGGCGACAGTGATTTGCACGGAATCAACAAAATTGCGATTCCAGATCGGCTCGAAAATGCTGTTGCCGAAACGGAAAACCAGGATGTTTTGCACTGTTTCTTTGCCGAGATAATGGTCAATGCGGTAAATCTGCTGCTCTTTTAAAATCTTTAATAGCTCGCGGTTTAAGTTTAGGGCTGATTCGAGATCGCGTCCGAACGGTTTTTCAAAAACAAACCGTCGCCAATTACCGTTTTCCTCTTTGCCCAAGCCGTTTTTTGAAATTTTTTGGGTAACGTTAGCAAATAGCTGCGGCGGCGTGGCGAGATAATAAAAAAAGTTTTCGGGAATTTGGAGAGTTTGACAAACTTCGGCGAGTATCGCTTTCAAATCTTTGAAAAGTTTTTTGTCGTCGTCGAAATCGCCGCCCGTATAAAATGTGCGGTCGCAAAACCAATCGAGCAGCTTTTTGTCGCTGTCTTTGCCGACAAATTCGTGAAGATCGCCGTTGATTTTTTTGCGAAAATCTTCGCTCGTCATTTCCTGCCGACCGACGCCGACAACCGCAAAATTTTCGGGCAAAAATCCCTGTTTCGCCAGATTGTAAAGCGCCGGAAACAGCTTGCGCTTCGTTAAATCGCCGGTCGCACCGAAAATCACCATCACGCACGGCTCGGCTCGCTTTTGTGTTTGCTTTTCCGTTTCGGTCATTCCGCAGATTATAAACCACAGAGTCACAGAGACACAGAGAAAATTAAAATAAAATCTCTGTGTCTCTGTGACTCTGTGGTGAAATTAAATTCCTAATTCGTCACGAAGTTTTAACTCCAAACGGTTCATTTCGCCTTTATCCGCTTCGTGGTCGTAGCCGCAGAGATGCAAAATTCCGTGCAAAATTAACTGTTTGATTTCCGTATCGAGAGAAAGATTGTTTTCTTCGGCTTGGCGCGCGGCTTGTTCGAGCGAAATCACGATGTCACCCAGATTTTCCGCTTCTTCAAATTCGTCCGGTTCATTCGGAAACGAAAGCACGTCGGTAGTCGTGTTTTTGCCGCGAAACATTCGATTTAATTCGCTCATTTTTCTATCCGAGACAAAAGCCACGGTGCAGATTTTCCCGCGCGCCTCTTTTACTGCATCAACGGCTTTTTCGGCGAATTCCTGAAAGCTTTCCGGGTTGATTTTAATTTTGCGCTGGCGATTGATAATTTCGGTCATCGTTTTCTGATGCCGGATTATACGAACATTCGAGCGAAAACAAAAATTAACTCGTTGCCGTTTCACGCTTTTCGCCAATATTTTGCCGGAAGACGATGCTTGAAAACATTATTTTCAGTTGTCGCTGACGTGACACAAAACACTTCACTCGCTTTCCGTGCGTTGAAACGAACGGCTAAATCCACTGAATCGCTGACGCGATTAAAATGTTAAATAACTTTAATTACAGAGTATTTAATAACGATTTTACCGACTGCTCTTTTTTACTTTTCGACGGTCGCTTTGATCTTTTCAAGCCATTTGCGATCAAATTCTCTGGAGCGATTCGTAAATCTGAACGGCTTTTGTCGTTTACGCTTCGGCTTCTTTTGCTGCTAGTTCCACGATTGGGAGTTGCCGAGTTTTAGATAACAATTCCCGCCGAGTTTTAAATACTGCACATTGTTCGGTTCGCTTTGTCGCAATGGCTCGACCAAATATCATTAATGCATCGGGCAAACGCTTCATTTTCGACAATTCGACGCGAGTTTTAAACGTCGCCGAGGAAACAGAAAACATAAATTTTGTCGCCTTACCGCAAAATTGACGACAACAAACTTTGCCGAACGAAAAAGGCTGGCGCAACATTAATGTTTCACCAGCCTTTTTCTTCCAAATTTTAAATGTGTCGGATTTTTATTTGCGATTTTCCGAACCGCTTTCGTTTCTCGATTCGCGTTCGTCCGTTTGTTGTTTTGTGTGTTCCTCGTAAGCCTCGACAATCATCTGGACGAGCCGGTGGCGAACAACATCTCTTTTGCTGAAATGAATAAAATCAATTCCTTCGACATTGCCCAAAACTTCCTGAGCTTCTTTCAAACCGCTTCGCTGCCCGCGCGGTAAATCAATCTGCGTGATGTCGCCTGTAACAACGGCTTTTGAGCCGAAACCGATGCGCGTCAGAAACATTTTCATCTGTTCGCTCGTCGTGTTTTGCGCTTCGTCCAAGATGATAAACGCATCTGCAAGGGTTCTTCCGCGCATGAAGGCTAGCGGCGCGACTTCGATAATGCGTTTTTCGAGCATTTTCGTCACACGTTCGGCGTCGACCAAATCAAACAGCGCGTCGTAAAGCGGGCGCAAATACGGGTCAACTTTGTCCTGCAAATCACCGGGCAAAAATCCAAGCTTTTCTCCCGCTTCGACAGCCGGGCGAGTCAGAATAATCCGGGAAACCTTCTTTTGAAAAAGGTCCTGGACAGCCATTGCAACCGCCAAAAATGATTTTCCCGTACCCGCGGGACCGATTCCGAAAGTCAAATCGTTTTTGCCGATGGCTTCGATATATTTTCGCTGCGTGGCGGTTTTCGGGGCGACGGTTTTTTTGCCCGACGGGTTAAAACGCGAGGTTTCAAAATAATCGCGCAGGGACAAAGCGCGGTCGTCGGCAATTTGTTTGAAAGCCTCGCGCAGGTCTTTGTCGGAAAATTGTTTTCCGGCGACGAAAAGGTCGGAAAAATCGTGCAGGATGTTTTCGACAATCTGCACGTCTTCGTCGCCCCCGTCAATCAACAACTCGCTGCCGCGCGCGTCAACGCGCACGTCGAGCAGAGATTCGAGATATTTGATGTTTTGGTCGTGAACGCCAAAAAGTGTTTCGATGCCTCTCGGCGGAAGTTCTATTTTTTTCAAAACGAGTATTGGTTAATTTCTAAATAAATTTCACTTAAAATTATGCTACGCGCTCGATTTAAGTGCAAGAGCGAGCGGCGTAAAGAATACGTGTGTAGAAACCATTCGATTTCGCTAAAAGCGACAAATAGTTTAATGCGGCGAGAATCGTTTTTAGGGATTTTCCACTTCTAAAATTTAACTGAAAATTCGCAAAAAACATGTTGACATAACAAAAAAACAAGCGTATCGTCCTTTGTGTATTCATAGCTCATTACAATCACAATCGAATTTTCGGTAAAAAGTCTCAATAGATTCTTTTTGTCATTGTCTTGTGGGAGAGACATTTTTGGCACAGAAAGTTAAAAAATCTTCTCCAATTTCAGTTCTGAGCGAAAAATCTTAAAAACTAAAACAGGATAAAAAGTTGAGTTGCAAAAGGATTCAATTTTGGAGAAGCATATATGAAACGGTTTCGTGTCGGGATTTTACTGGTAATCTGTTGTCTTTCAATTACCACGCTGGCTTTTACGGTAAATACAAAAAACCTTTTTGAAACATTTAAGCCTTCGCAGTCGGTAATCACCGAATCACCGAAACAGAGCGCGGCTCCGGCAACGCCGCAAAGGGCTAAACTCCCTGAACACGTTCAATACTATTTTCTATTTCGCCATTTATCTGCAATCAAAGAAACTCCTGCGGCAGCCGGATTTCAAGCCAAAGCCGGGTTAAATTCCGGTCAATTGCAGGCTCTGACTTCCATTGCAGTTAATAACGAACGCGAATTAAAGAGACTCGATGAGAAAGCAGAAGCAATTATTGCTGCTTTTCACGCGCAGTATCCGCCCGGAAGATTGCCTTCGGGCGTTGCGCCGCCCGCATTGCCGCAAGAGATTAACGTTTTACAACAACAGCGCGAAGCAACAATTCTGCGTTATCGTGAGCAAATCGGAAGAATGTTCGGCGAAGAAGAATTTGCTCGTTTTGATGCCTTTGTCAATGATGAAATCGGCGGAAACGCATCATCACAAAATCAATAACCCTTAAATAAAACATAATTTCCGCAAGGTTATTGCGCTCGATTGATTGTCACAAAAGATTTAAGTTATGAAAAAACAGTTCTTCTTCGTCCTCTTACTTGCAGTTTTCTCTTTGGTTTTGGTTGAGCAGAATATTAAGGCGCAAGAAGGCATCAGCGTATATTCAACGGTTAATTACGATGCAAATAACAATAGCGTTACGGGTCATTCATACACTTATGCTACTTACGGCAACTCAGGTTACTATAATACGGAGGTAACATCCTTTCTCGTTGATTCGGATTATAATTTGTTAGCCAGCAACACGGCTAATGCTGATCTTCAGGCAATTTTACTTTTGTTTGCAAACGGAAGGGGATGTGAC